>CAMWTV010000153.1 GCA_947177215.1 uncultured Muribaculaceae bacterium | reverse complement strand
CTACAAGGAGGACTTCCCCGAAGTGCGCCCCTTCCTGATGCCCCGCGCCGGAACCGCCGGCATGCAGCGTTACGCGGCGTTCCCCTGGTCGGGCGACATCAGGCGCTCCTACAAAGGCCTGGAGGCCCAGATCCCCGCACTGCTCAGTTCCGGCATGTCTGGTGTAGCCTATATGGGCAATGACGTCGGCGGTTTCGCAGCCGACGGCATCGGCACCGACTCCAGGCTTTACCTACGATGGATCGAAATGGCAACATTCTCTCCGATGATGCGCACCCACTCCACCGACCGGCCTGAACCTTACCTGCCTGAGTATTCCGACGTGTTCGAAGCGGTGAAAAAATATCTCCACCTGCGTTACAGCTATCTTCCCTACACCTACACTCTTGCGTATGAAAACGCTACCAAAGGCACACCTCTGGGCCGCCCGATCAATTTCCACGATATAGACGGAGCCTCACCCTCACCTGCCGGATGCCGCGACCAATATCTGTGGGGACGCGACATAATGGTAGCCCCGGTTGTAACCGACAACACATTAAAGCGCTCCATCACTTTCCCGCAAGGGAACTGGGTTGACCTCAACGACCTGACTAAAGTTTATGCCGGAGGGTCGACCGTGGAGTATGACGCACCGATCGAGAAGCTCCCCTATTTCGGCCGCGTCGGCGCGTTCATAACGCAGTTCTCGCAGACATCCTACACCTCAACTTCCGAGATTGACAACACCCGCCTTACCGTAACCTACCTTATACCCGCTACTCCCAGCCAGCAGGCTGCCGCCAAAGCCGAAGGTAACGGAACTGTCAACCGCTCGATAATTTTCGAGGATGACCATACATCGACGGGAACTCTCGAGACCGAACAATATGCTGTCACTACTTTTGAAGGAGAGGAAACCGCCGACGGCCATATAATCCGTGTAAACCATGACGGATCATATGCAGGAATGCCATCCGCCCGCACCTACACATTTGTGGTGCCCGGCTACGCAAAGCCTCTGAAGAGCGCCGGCACAACGGAAAAGGAACTGCAGCGCGTCTACTCACGCGAGGCATTCGACACCGCCGCCGACAACACCTATTTTCTTGACCGCGACAACACCCTATACATCCGGAAGATGTTGCCCACCAACGAAAACAGTTCCATCATAATAAGCTCAACAGATTATGCCGGCACTTTGGAGGAAACCACAACCGACAACCGGATTGTGCTGGAATACTCGCCGGCCACCGGCCTCCTCTCCTACTCGTTGCCCGAAGGCTCCTCTGAAACCACACTTTCAGTAGTAGACCTCAGCGGAAACGTGGTAGCGGAATACAACACGCTCACGGCCAGCTCAACAATATGCCAGATGGCTATCCCCTGCGCCATTCAGGGACTCTATCTGGCCACACTTGCCACCTGCCTCCCCTCCGGCGTAAAGACAAACCGCACCATAAAACTGCCCGTACACTGATTCCCGTATCACAGTCGGAAAAACTCAGAAAGGCCATGTGTCAGAATTCAAAATCTTGACACATGGCCTCGTTTCATATCCTGCCGGCTGCAATGATCTTTAAGCAGCCGGCCTCTCCGTGCCAGCCATCAGACGCTTCCACTTGTAATAGCCGAACACAGCCACCACCGTATAGACCGCATAAAGCAACGCATAAGGATATATCCCCTTGTATAGATACAGGCCGACACACACCGCATCAACAAGAACCCATGCAAACCACTGGTCGATATATTTACGGGCCAGAAGCCACGTGCCGGTTATGCTCATCGCCGTGGTAAAGGCATCGGCCCACGGCACAGTGCTGTCGGTGGCGCCTATCAGAAACAGCGCGATACACACCCATATCACTCCTGTCACCGCCACAACCGGGAGGTATGCCCGCGGACGGAGATGGCGGATCTCGAGCTCCCCCTTTTCGCCATCGCTACCCTTTCCACGCCTGAGCATCCCTGTCCAGGCCAGATAGCCGTAAACCGCCATCAGCAGATAATATATATTCATGCCGAAATCGGCATAAAGCCCCTTGCGATAATACACAACCATAGAGATCATGGGCATGAACAGCCCGGCGATCCATACTTTCGGGCTGGCATGATATTCATACCAGAGATAAATCAGTCCGATAGCCAGTCCTGCTATCTGAAGCGAAGTGTCGATCATTGCATGTTATGTAACCGGTGGAACTAACTTTAACAGCTACTTAGAAGTTGATTGTTACCGATGCCATGAAATTGGCAGGAGCCTGGGCCGCATAGCCGGCATAGCGGTAAATCTGGCGGGAGCCGTCAGCGGCAACCGTATATCCCGCTCCGCAATATCCGTTGCTGAAATATTTCTCATTGAAAATATTGTTGACCGAAACACCGATGCGAAGCGACTTCACCGACGGAATCCGGTTAAAAGTATAACCTGCATGGAGGTCTGATACGAAATAGGCGTCAAGCGCGGTCTCCTCGCTGCCGGCATTGTTCATATATTGCTTCGACACATAACGCGACACAAGCTGTCCGTCGAATCCTGCCGCCTTGAATGTAAATGAGTTGTTGAGCGTGAACGACGGAGAAAAAGCTATCGGAGTATCTCCGCAGTCAACCTTCATCGGATTCGAATAGTCATCGTCATAGATATATTCAACGAAATCCTTGATCCTGTTGCGCGAAAGCGTGGCATTGATCTGCCAGTCGAACCATTTTACCGGCTGGAGTCGTCCTTGCAGCTCCACCCCCATCCGGTAGCTGTGCGGCACATTCACACTCAGCGCATTTCCCGTATCCGACAGTTCGCCCGTTGTTACAAGCTGATCGGTATAGTCCATGTAATACAGGTTGCACCCTACAGTAAACAGACGTGTGGAGTAGAAATAACCCGCCTCATAGTCAAACAGCCTTTCCGACGACGGATAACGGCCCGGATCGCCTTCAGTGAAATTATCCCTTACCGGCTCCTTGTGCGCCACACTCCACGACACATATGCACGGTGCGACGACTTTACCCAGTTCAGTCCCGCTTTCGGGTTGAAAAAATCATATCGCTGGCTCACATCGAGCGTTGCCGGAGTCATCCGGTTCCAGTCATACACATCGTTGGTTCCTTTTATGGTGTAATAGATGTGACGATACTGCAGGTCGGCATACACCGAAAGCCCACCCCACAGATCATAGTTCGCACGGGCATATATATTGGCATCCGATTTCTCGCCACGGTTACGGTAATACTCCTGAAGCGGGTCGATCGGGCCGATATAGTTTCTCACCCAGTCAACCTGTCCGAAATGATTCCCCTGAAACAGGTTCACCGCACCTCCGGCCGCAGCATCGAGTCTATTGCGCTTATATGTAACCGAAAACACCGCTCCCCCGAAATGGTTGCGGTTAAATTTCTTCCTCACAAGATCGCTTTTCGCAACCTCGGTGCCGTCGGGAAGAGTATAAGGGCTCAGACCGTATTCCTGCAGATAACGTCCGGTTTTATACTGGGTATAATAACCGTTGTCGTCCGTATAGTGCAGGGCGGCGGTCAGATGCCATCCGCGTGAAAGGCGCTGGCTTAAAAGAAGCTGGAAATGATGCTGTACGAAATTATCGGTCTGGTCTGGATAAAACGCCACACTTCCGTTGTCGGCAACATATTGTCCGCAGGGGTTGTAGCGGCGTCCATATTTCTCCATATCCTCTTTCGACGCATAATCCCACGCCATATATGTCTGCTCCTTGCCGCCGAAGGCCACAAGCCTCAGCGATGTGCCTTTATGGTTATAGGCCACCTGCCCGAAATAGCTCCACAGCTTTGAGAAAGCCCTGTCGATATATCCGTCCGACCCGAGATGACTCAGGCGTGCGTCTACAGTCCACCGGTCGCCCAGCAGCCCCGACCCTACTCGCAAAGTCTGTTTGTTTGAATTATATGAGCCATACGAGGCGCTGAGTTCGGCATAAGCCTCCTCGTCGGGCGCGTCGGTTATCATGTTAATGCTTGCCCCGAAGGCTCCCGCTCCGTTGGTCGAAGTGCCCGCCCCGCGCTGCACCTGGATATCGCGCACCGACGATGCCAGGTCGGGCATATTGACCCAATACACTCTGTGACTTTCGGCATCGTTGATCGGTATGCCGTTGGCGGTCACATTGATACGCGTTGCATCCGATCCGCGCACACGCATGCCCGTATATCCCATCCCCGCGCCGGCGTCGCTTGTGGTCACAACCGATGGCGTCATTCCGAGAAGATACGGAATGTCGCGCCCATTGTTGGCATTGCTGACATCTGATTTCAAAACATTGGTGAACGCCACCGGCACCTTCGCCGAAGCCCTGTTGGCCACGATCTCCACATCATGCAGGTTCACTACCAGCGAATCGGCCTCGTTTCGGGTCGATTCGCCAAAAGCTGTGGATGCCGCACACAGCGACAGCCCAGCAAAAATCAACTGTTCTTTCATTTGTTATTTTCTCTACGCCGGTATTACCCGGATCAGGTTCAAAGGGTATGATCTCAGCTTTGCCTGCCGGCAACGCACCCCTATAACTAATCTGTCACAGGCCTCCGCCCGTGAAATGCGATGCAAATTTACGCAAAAAAGATGGTATTGTGAGAATCTGTAAAATTATTTTATCGTACCTGACGGTTCCCTGCTCTGCACCCTTCCCGGGGCCGCCGCTTTCATTCGGTAAGATTCTGCGGCGAGAGCATCCTGATTGAATTGCGCAGCGCGATTGTAGGCGGAAGCATCATGCTCGGCTGTTTGATGGAAAGACCGAGAATCGAATCCATCAGCAACTTCACCGAAACTATGCCTATATGCTCGATAGGCTGACACACACGTGTTATCGACGGGTTAAGATAGTCAAGAAACAGATTATTGTCGAACGATATCAGGGATATGTCGCGGGGAATGGCATATCCCTGCTCCTCTATCGCCTTCATGGTGCCGAGCAGAATTGTGCTTGACAGCGCAAAGATTGCGCTGACCGGTTTTCCTGATAGCAGCTCAAGTTTTGTCTCGATATAGCCGTTCTGAGCCGAAAAATCATTTCCTCTGATGTTTATATGCTGCTCCAGACCGGCCCTTGCCATTGCGTCGCGATAGCCAAGCACCCTGTTGCGCGATGTTATCGACAGCGGCGACCCCTGGATACACATTATGTCCTTGTGGCCGTTGCTGATCAGCAGATTTGTTGCCTCAAAGGCGCCAGAATAGTTGTCGGTAGCCACATATGGCAGATCCACATCCTCATAATAACGGTCGATAAGCACCACCGGCTTGCTTGCCGCAATTTCCCGGAGCCTGTCAGACGATTCGGAACATGGAGCCACTATTATGCCGTCGACATTTCTTGAAAGGAGCGTGTCAAGCGCACGGTCTTCCTCCACCGGGTTCTCGCAAGTGTCTATCACCATTACGGGATATGTGTATTTGTGGGCTTCCTGAATTACGATACTCGCTATATTGGCAAAAAACGGGTTGTCTATCCGCGGCACCAACAGACCTATTGTATGCATCGAACTGCTGCGCAAACTTTGCGCAGCATAATTCGGCTTATAATCCAGCTCTTTAACAGCTTTAAGCACAATCTCCTGTGAAGATTTGCTGATTCTGAACTCGTCTGATTTGCCGTTCAAAACCCTTGATACAGTCGTTATTGAAAGTCCTGTAAGA
>CAMWTV010000152.1 GCA_947177215.1 uncultured Muribaculaceae bacterium | reverse complement strand
TCTCCCAGCCGCGATACTCCGATCTTACAGGTCTCTTGGCCGTAAGTATGCGGCGGAGTTCTTCGCGGAAATATGGAGCAAGCCCCTCTTTGTGGTCAACACGGTGGAATTTCAGTTCCAGAGGCAGATTCTTTAGCGAGTCGGTCTGGGCTTTGGTGAGCATGCCCTCTTTCTCCATCTGCTCGAGCACCGTGTTACGGCGCAGACGCGTCCGCTCGGCATGGCGCACCGGGTTGTAATACGACGGGTTCTTCACCATCCCCACCAGCGTGGCGGCTTCCTCCACAGTCAGATCCTTGGGCGCTTTCCCGAAATAAACATAGGCCGCGCTCTTGATTCCCACTGCATTATACAGAAAGTCAAACTGGTTGAGATACATTTTTATTATCTCGTTCTTCGAATAATAGCGTTCCAGTTTTACCGCAATCATCCACTCTATCGGTTTTTGCAGCGCTCTGTCAACAATGTTATGCGTCGATGGCGAATAAAGCTGTTTGGCAAGCTGCTGGGTGATTGTCGAGCCTCCACCGGCATTCTTGTTCTGCATTATGACCGTCTTGACAAGCACACGCATCATCGCCCGCATGTCAATGCCAGAATGGTCTGTAAAGCGTGAATCCTCGGTCGCGATCAGCGCATCAATCACATGCTGTGAAATTTCCGAATAATCGGCATATACTCTGTTGCCCGAATTACGGTAATAGCGCCCCATCTCCTCCCCGTCGGAAGTGTAGAGCACCGTGGCAAACTTGTCGTTCGGATTCTTAAGTTCCTCTACCGGAGGCATATAACCGATCCATCCGTTATAGACTAACCAGAAAAACGCTATCACACAGACGAAGCCTATGACAAAAAGTCGCCACATCCATCCTATTATCAGCTTGTTACGGCGCTGACGACCGGTAATATCTTTATCTTTGGCTGTCATGATTGGTCATTTTACAGACTGCAAATTTACAAATTTCAATGCTATCTTGTCAACCCCTTGTCAGCCTAATAAGCGTTTTATAAGTTTTTTTGTATCTTTGCTGACCCTAAAAAAACTTTCATCAGGTTCATTATGTGTCATAACAGTTTGCCTAAACCCGACGAATCCAGCCGGAACCCTGTGTTCAGCGACATGCAGACAATCAAACGACGTTTCTTTGCCATGCGCAACGGTGCCCTCGCGGCGCAGATGCGTGCCGGAGGTCTGGTATATAAGATCAACTTCGGGCTCAACCTGCCTCAGATCAGGGAGATCGCCTCTGAAATCATGTCATGGAATCTTCCCGATGACTCACAATGCAGTCTGGCCGAAAACCTCTGGGCCAACACCACCACACGCGAAAGCATGCTGATTGCCCCTATGATCTACCCTACGGCCATCATGACTCCACACACGGCAATGCAATGGGCCTGTCAGGCACAGACCACCGAAATCGCCGACACGCTCTGTCACAGCCTGCTGCGCAAGCTCCCCTTTGCCGGCGAGATTGCCGCCGAACTGCTCTCTCTCAACAGTCAGAGCGACATGACACGCTACACCGCCCTGCGCCTCTGGCTTAACCTGCTTGTGTCGGGCCTTGCCGACACAGACGGTCTTGAAGACGCAGCCTGCGCCGAACGCGACCGCTCATGCCCGCTGACCCGCTCGCTGACGCGTCAGATCCTTGATGAGATCGACTTCCTTAAAAGCGAATAACAAATGGCCGTGTGTCAGAGCTGAAATCTTGACACACGGCCTTTGTTATATAATTTCCGCTCTGTCAGCGTGTAAGCGGTGAATAATCGCGCGAATAGCGGAACATCTGGGGCAGGTAATCCTCCGTATAGGTCACATTGATGTCGGTGATATTCCCCGCGGCATCAGTTACCGGAGTATAGACCGGATTTACAAACCCCTTGTAGGGCGCTATGTTGAGTTTGGCATAACGGTCAAGCACTTCGCGGTGTAGCGCCGGGTCTACCTTCACGGCATATTTCTCGACCAAAGCCGCTCCGGCGGCATAATCGCCCTCGCTTTTGATGCGCTGAATCTCGGCGAGAAGCTCCCCGAACAGCTCACGCATGCGGCGGTAATCGTTGATTTTCACAAACGTCTTGCCGTTCTGTTTCACCAGTTCCACAACCTTTTCAGGCGCGCCTTTTTCAAGCACCCATTCTGCAATGAGTTTGCGGTTGCGCATGTGTGCCTCCTCCACATCCTTGCCGGGCTCGATGCGCATAAGCTGGGTCATCAGGCCGTTGAGCATATATTTGTAATATTCAGCCTTGTAAGCGTCGGGGTTGTCGAGCAGTCCGAGTTCAAGCAGCCTCGGGTCAGCCAGATAATAGAGTGCGAAAAGATCGGCGCGTGTCTCTTCCAGTGTCGAGCCATGGGCTTTGAGCGCGTCAGGGTCAACACCCGGCATCAGACGTCCCGAAGCGTGTCCGAGACACTCGTGAAGGTCGGTATGGAGGTTATCGGTTATAAACAGATATTTGT
Source organism: uncultured Muribaculaceae bacterium (assembly GCA_947177215.1). Taxonomy (GTDB): domain Bacteria; phylum Bacteroidota; class Bacteroidia; order Bacteroidales; family Muribaculaceae; genus UBA7173. The sequence goes on along the minus strand of CAMWTV010000152.1, from coordinate 3,283 downwards.
CGAGCAGCTTGCGTGTCGGAGCATCGATCACAAACTCCTCATTGAAGCCGTTGCCGTGCGAGGCATCGTCATATGCCTGTGTGATATTTTCTATCGACACCGACTTCGACCCGTGGGCGGCACGTATCCAGTTGGCGTTAGGCAGGTTGATGCCGATAGGTGTCGACGGATATGCGTCACCGGCCAGTATGGCGGCATTTATCACCTTGGCTGTCACGCCTTTCACTTCAGGCTTGCGAAAACGCGGATTCACAGGTGAATGATCCTCAAACCACTGGGCGTTGTCTGAGATTGTCTCGGTGCGGGCCGACGCCTTCCGGTTCTTGAAGTTCACAATCGATTCCCATGAGCCGGTCATGCCGAGCGGATCGCCGTAGCTCTCTATGAAACCGTTGATAAAATCCACCACTGGCGTGGTGTCTTCCGTCCACAGAATGGAATACTCGTCGAATGTTCTCAGGTCGCCTGTCGTATAAAACGCGATCAGCGCCTTTATCGACTCTGCCTGTTTAGCTGTCTCGGCATAAGGGAGCGCCTTGTTCAGATTCTCCACAATCCGCTCGATAGCCGGAGAATAGAGGCCGCCGATCTTATAAGGCTGCTCTACAACCTTGCCGTTGATTTTGGTCACACGTGTATTCAGACCATACGACACCGGCGTGGGATCGTCCGGATTTTTTATGGCGGCGAAATAATCCTCGACCTCTTTCTGGGTCACCCCTTCATACATGTTGTTGGCCGATGTTGCAATAAGATCCTGCCCCTCGGCCTGATTCACACGCTTGGGAAGATAGCCGGCATCGAATATCAGGCGGCGGAGCTGGTCGATGCGGACTTTGGCCGGCAGTCCGTTACCGCCCGACTTCGACTCCTTGAGTGCGTCGATCTGACTGTCGAACCATGCCGGTGTAAACGAAGGCGTGAATTTATCGGTCGAATAGTGGTGATAGATGCCGTTGCCGAACTCTACCTGTTTCAGATACTTCTCGAACGCGAGAAAATCGCGGTCTGACCGGTCGCCCGAATAATTCTGATAGATGGCTTCGAGCAGCTGGCGCAGCTCGAGATTATATTTGCCGTTCTGATCCCACAGTATATCGCGCCCGGCAAGAGCGGCTTCGGTGAGATAATACACGAATTTCTTCTGGTCGAGTGTCAGATTCTCGAAGCCGGGCACTGTGTAACGGAGCACTTCGATATCGGCGAAGCGGTCTACAACCGTGCCCGAAGGGTTGTTCGGATCAAGAGCGTTGGCCATTGCTGATGTTGTTATGGCTGCACTCAGGGCAGCCGCAATGATAGATTTCTTCATTAATATCCTGTTTTATTGACTGTCATACTTAATCTTGACGGTTCATTCCACATAGAGCACCAACCCCTTCAGATACTCTCCTTCGGGATGATAGATGCTGACCGGATGATCGGCCGGCTGGGTGAGCTGATGCAGAATGCGGATGCGGCGGCGGCTCTGGGCGGCAGCCGAAAACACCGCCAGGCGGAACTGTTCACGGCTCACGGCCTGCGAACACGAGAAGGTGAACACTATTCCCCCGGGGGCGATCTTCTCGAACGCCTTGGCGTTCAGGCGCTGATAGCCCCTCAATGCGTTGCGGAGTGCGCTGCGGTGTTTGGCAAACGCCGGCGGGTCGAGAATTATCAGATCGTAGTCATTACGGTTCATGTTGTCGAGAAACTTGAACGCATCCTCTGCAAACGATCTGTGCCGGGGTGTGCCGGGGAAGTTAAGCTCCACATTGGCATCGGTGAGTGTTATGGCTTTCTCGGAACTGTCGACCGAATGCACCTTCTCTGCCCCGCCTTTGAGGGCGTAGACTGAAAATCCGCCGGTGTAGCAGAACATATTCAGCACCTTGCGCCCTGCCGCATAATGGCCAAGCAGAGCCCGGTTGTCGCGCTGATCGAGGAAAAAACCGGTTTTCTGGCCACGAAGCCAGTCAATATTGAAATGCAGCCCGTTTTCGGTGGCCACGGCAGTCTCCAGTCCACCCACAAGATAATCGTTCTGTGCATCGAGATGCGCCTTGAAAGGCAACGTGGTCTCCGACTTATAATACACATTTCTGATGCCAAGCCCCTCAAGGCCTGCAAGCGCCGAGGCTATGGTGTTGCGCGCGAAGTGCATCCCGGGCGAATGGGCCTGCACAACAGCCGTCGGGCCATAGATGTCGACAACCAGACCGGGCAGAAAATCACCCTCGCCATGCACCAGACGGTAGGCATTGTTGTCGGTACGGGCAAGCCCGAGCGCTTTGCGCAACGCAAGGGCCGATTCAAGCCGTGAGGCAAAGAAATCGCTGTCGATAGCCCTGTCGGCAAAATCGAGTATTCTCACTGCGATGCTCCCGATCTGGAAATGCCCCACTCCGATCACACGGCCGTCATGCGCTGTTACCCTGACGGTCTCACCCTCTTCAATTCCTTCCGGAAGCGGCTCGGCAATTGCCCCTGAGAACACCCAGGGGTGAAAACGGTCGAGCGACTCCTCTTTGCCTCGCTTAAGGCGTATATTCTTGATTGGCATACTGTTATTTTATCAGGAAGCGGTAAATATCATTTGAGTTGGCATAGATCAACAGAGCCAGGAGAAAGAACATGCCTGCCATCTGGGCATATTCCATGAATTTCTCCGAGGGCTTACGGCGGGTAACAACTTCCCATAGCAGAAATGCCACATGACCTCCGTCAAGTGCCGGAATCGGAATTATGTTCATGAATGCCAGAATAATCGACAGAAAAGCCGTCATCTCCCAGAATGTGCGCCAATCCCATTTCGCGGGGAAAAGATTGCCGATAGCGCCGAAGCCGCCTATGCTCTCGGCCCCCTCTTTGCTGAACACATGCTTGAGCGAGCTTACATAGCTCACAAGCATACCTGTGCCGTTGCTCACCCCTACCGGGATCGACTGAAACAGGCCATACTGCGTTGTGTCGCATTTGAAAATCTCCATCGGGCCCATCAGACCGAATCCGAGTTTGCCTCCCGAAGTGGGGGTGGCCATGGCGGTTATCGTGTCGCCCTGACGCACAATAGTCAGGGGCACCTCCTTCAACGCATATGCCGACAAGGCCGGAGCCAGTTCGGTATAGGCTGGCGTAAGGCTGTCGCCTACAGCCACAATGCGGTCGCCCTCGGTCAGCCCTGCCTTCTCGGCCGGCTCGCCGGGCATTATCTGTTTTACGAAAACCGGAACACGGTAGGCCATGAACGGATCGTTCTGAGGCAATGACATCACCGCGTTGTAGGGCATGCGCAGAGCAACCG
>CAMWTV010000151.1 GCA_947177215.1 uncultured Muribaculaceae bacterium | reverse complement strand
TAACACCTCCCATGGCTGTTCCATGCCCGTTGATCCATTTGGTGGCCGAGTCGACCACGATGTCGGCGCCCCAGTCGAATGGGTTGCAAAGGTAGCCTCCGGCCCCGAAGGTGTTGTCGACAATTAGGGGTACATTGTTTTCGCGGGCAACCGCTGCGATTGTCTCGATATCGGGAACGATACATGTGGGGTTCCCCATGCTTTCGATGAAGATGCCGCGTGTGTGGCTGTCGATGAGTTGCCTGAAGCTGTCGGGCGCTTCCGACTGTGCTATCCTCACTTCGATGCCGAGGCGTCGCAGTGTGTGGCGGAACTGATTGTAGGTGCCACCGTAGAGAAACGGCGAAGCTATGATGTTGTCGCCTGCAGAGGCGAGCGATGTGACCGTGACAAGAATTGCCGACATGCCCGACGACAAGGCCAGAGCGCCCACTGCGCCATAAAGTGCCGCGATGCGCTCTTCATAGGCCGAAGTGGTGGGATTCTGGAGCCGGGTGTAGATGTTGCCGGCCTCCGACAGCTCGAAGAGGCGGGCAGCATGGTCGCATGTTTTGAAACGGTAGGCTGCCGTAGGGTAGATGGCAAGGCCTCGCGAGCCTGTGGGTTCGTTGTGATTGAGTCCGGCGTGGATCTGGCGGGTGGCGAATCTGAGTTTGCTGTAGTCCATAATGCTGTTTTGAGTTTTTTGATCTGTTGTCATTCCATTGCCTTCATTTTGCGGTCAGGGCAAAGAAAAACGGCTTTCGCATTGCTGCGGAAGCCGTTTCGCTATGAGGTCAGATAATGGTCATGACAACTCCTGCATCCGGCTTCCTCGGCTGCACATGCACATCATTCCCATCATCATACCCTGTGCGGGCATGGAGGCGCAGATGCTGTATGAGTCGTGTAAGCCTGACATAAGAATATCGTTTATCTGTTTTTTACTGTTTAACGCTGCAAAGTTATGTGATTGTTCGGAAATTTCCAAATTTATTTCACTGCCACCTTGGCTCTGTGACCGTTGCATTCCACCATGTAGATGCCCGGAGCCACATTCACAGAGGTTTCGGCTGCGGTTATGCGTGCGGCAGCGATCTCGCTTCCAGCGGCATTGTAGACACGGGCGGTGTTGCCCTGCGCGAACCCTTTCAGCACCACACAGCCTTTGCCGGCGGTGATTGTGCGGTGGCTGTCGGCCGTGAGGTTTCCGAGGCTTCCGGCATCGCCGCTCCACACAACATTCGAACGGTCAGATTCAACCTTCTCACCGTTTACGGTGCCTACCGACCTAACAACATACATGTGGGGGGTGTCGGCATCGGTTTCAGTGTCAGTGAAGCCGCACGATGTGAGTTCTTTGGCGATCAGCTCTCCGTCGCGATAGAGGTTGTAGCTTTCGAGAGTCACCGACGGATGCAGCGGCTCGAACGACAGATCGTCGAGAAGGAAACCGAACTGCTGTGTGCCGTCGTCGGCCACGTGCCAGAGTGCGAAATAACGGGCATCGGCCGGCAGTTTAACCGAGAAATGAGTCCATCCGGCTGCGTCGGGACAGCAGTAGCCTCCGTCGATCTCTTCGAAATCGTCAGGGTCGTTGCCTGTCGACGAAGCCATCACAAGCACTGTTTCGGGGTATTCGTCGAGCAGAACGTTGATCCAGAACGACACTTCGCTGCCACCTGCCACTTCAGGCGAGATGAGCCAGTCGCTTGTGGGGCCGTTGGCCGCGGCCATGGCAAGCAGCAGATGATTGCCTGTGCGGGCCTGCAGGAAGGGATTGTCGGTTATGGTCGACGAGAAGACCTGATAGCCTTTGGGCTGATATTTGCCGAGGAAGCTTACCTCTCCGATGCCGAGCACTGTGCCGCCGTCAAGGTCGAGGTTGCGGAATCCGCGCATCTCTTCCGAGTAATCCCATGGCTCGAAGGCTTCGAACGATTCCACATGCTTCGGAGTTGTCCATGTCAGGGTCACGCTGTTGTCGGAGGTTGTGGCGGCCAGATCGCTTACTATGGGCAGACGTGCGTTGAGCACTGTCATTTCATGGTCGGCGTCGGTAACGGCTCCGGCCGGCTGGCCAAGAAGGTTGAAACGCAACAGCTGGCTGCCTGTGTCGGCGGCTTTGGGTGTATAGTCGAAGTTGAGAGTCACTTTCTGTCCGGCATCGATTCTGGCAGGAGCGTCGGTGGCGGTGAGCGGGGTCACGCCGTTGTCGCCAAGCACCTGGAGAGTGTAGGAGGGGAGAACCACGGTCGATGTGCCTACATTCTCGAGCACTGCAGTGAAGCGGCTTGTCTCGCCGACAACGCCGATAGTCGGGCCGTCGAACGAGGAGAGCGTAACCATTTCAGCCGGATAGTCGGCAATGGAATAAGAGTCGAGCATGAAGTGCTGCGAGTAGCCTTTTATGTCGAGCCCGATTGTGAGCGATACCCAGCCCTGGTTCTGGCATGACGGGGGCAGCGAGATCAGTTTCGATGTCCATCCCTTGCCGTCGTTGCGCGTGAAATAGGCCACAGGCTCCATAAGCGCCGAGGGCGAAGAGGCATAGACTGTGATCAGTTCGGGTGTCACATCGCCGAAGAAGATGCTGAGATCGGCTTTGACGTTGTGCATTCCGGTGGTCGTGAACTTGGGCAGGGTTATCTGTGTCATGGCTTCCCAGTAGGCGTGAAGCGCTATGCCTGTCGAGTTGGCTGCCAGCGGGTCGATGTCGGCCGGATCGACAAAGCTCCAGGAAGCGGGGAGATATGATAGGTGTTCGATCATGAACGGCTCATAGCTCATGTTGACGGTCTCGCCCGAGTAGGGGAATGTCTCGTTCATGGGCAGGGTGTAGGGCTTGCCGAGGATGGTTCCTACAGTGACTATCTCGGGCGATGATCCGGCCACGTTGGTGGCGGCCACGCCAAACTGATAGATGTCCTGGGTGTTAGGCTCGGTGTTGGTATAGCTCCATGTGTGGTTCTTGCCCACATTGGCTGCGGGGCGCCAGTCGTCGCCGATGCGGCGGTAGACGGTGAATGTGCAGTCGTCGGGCCCTGCGAACTGGTCGTTTTCGTTATAGTCGTCAAGCTCCCATGTCAGTGTGATGGTGTTGTTGTCGGGGGTTACGGTGTATTCCACAATCGGGTTTCCGGGGCGGTAAACGCCGCAATATACCTGTGTTTCGGCCACACGCCCAGTTCCGGCCGCGCTTGAGGTCGATACCTTCACGGTGTTTTCACCCTGCAGGGCCGGAACAGTGGCTGTCATTTTCGCTCCGGGTTTTCCGGTCACAGACACTTCGCCGGCTTCGGTCGAGACTTTGGCGGTGATGTCGGTCGAGGCGTTTATGTCGCCTCCGCCGATATTCTTGACCGGCATGTTGAATGTAACCACTGCCGACAGCGCTCCGCGCTCAGAACCGGTGGCACGCAGTGTGGTGACTTCGGCCGGAGCCTCGGGCGAGCTTTCAATCTTCTCCACTCTGAAGTTGCGCGCATAGAGGCGGAATGTCTCGAACGGAGAGATGAAATGTATGCCAAGATAGTAGACGCCCGGTTCGCTTACCTTGAACAGGGTTTCGGATGTTGTGAATTCTTTGCCTTTCTTGACCTGAGTGGCCTCGCGCAGAATTGTGGTGCGCGCGCCGGTGTTGCGCTGCGAGATTCCTATTTCATAGGTCTCGGTCTTGCTGAAAGCGTGTGCGTCGGCGCTCAGATCCACGCTCAGACGGTAATAGGTGTTGGTGTCGTCGAGTGTGACGGCCGGCAGGAAGAGCCATTCGTTGGCGGTTTCTCCATTGTCAGACACACTTGGGTTGAGGCAGTAGAAACCTCCGGTGGGGCCGGTTTCATGACGGCCCTGATAGTCGTAAGTCCAGCCGTAGAGGGCGCCCTTGTTGTTCAGCGGGTCTTTTACAATGGTGAACATGTCGATCACTTCCTGAGCCAGCTCTGTCTGACCTGCCTCGGGGGTGATGATGCACGGCACTGACAGCGGCCCGTCGGAATAGAGGGGGGCGCTGACACCATGTGCCGAAGTCTTTCCGCCACACATGGCCTCGACTGCCGCTTTGTGTGAAACCTGCCCGTTGTCGGGAAGTGTCACGTTGAGCTGTGTCGCGCTAACCGGTGTGGAGTTGATCAGTTTTCCGTCGATATAGACGTTATATGTAACTTTCGATGCGTCGATATATCCGTTGTTCTCGCCTGTGGTAACGGCGTTCCATTTCACCTGAGTCTCGGTCAGGGTCACGTTCTGGGGAGCTGCCGGGGTGTCGGCGCCGAGATAACGGTTTATGTTCGAGGGCATTCCGAACACTTTACCCTCTGTGCCGAGAATGTAAGGCGTGAGAGTGAAACGGTGAAGGCCTTCGGTTGATGAGAATGAGATGTTGACATCGCTGCCGGGAGTGTCCGAAGTGTTGGCCGAAATTTCGGTGCCGTCGATCGAGAACTGCACATAGACACGTCCGCTGATGGCGTTGCCGTTGGCCAGTGTCGAGGGGAGAGTTGCCGTGATGGTTCCGTTTGTGGCGGTGCCGGTCACGTTGACCGATTTGATCTCGATGTTGCCGGGAGCGTCGGCCGATACGTAGCGGTCATTGCTGTGAAGCATCGACCACTGGTAGTCGCTGTCGAAGGTCGACACATAGCCGATGTTCCCCTTCATGTCCATGGTCACGACATCGGTCGTTTCGGTGTAATATTCGTTATAGCTGGCCACACAGCCGATGAACAGGCCGTCTTTGGCACTGTAGGTCATTGCGCCGCGATATTCGTCGAAATCGTAGGTGTAATGGCATACAGTCGAGAATTTTCTGGCTTTGGTGTCATATTTCACCATGTCGCCGTCGAAGGTGAGGATACACAGTGTGCTCTCCGCCGGATTCCATGCCATAGCCATAGGGAAGTTCTCGTCGGAAACCGTTACTCCAAGTTCGGTGTAGGTGCCGTCCTGCGGGTTGTAGCGCTGCAGAATCGTGGCCGATCCGGTGCGGTTGTATGTAACGACATAAGCCACATCGTTTGCCGGGTCGTAGGCGGCCGAAACTACCACTTCGGCGTAACTGTCGAAAATGTTGAACGGCACTTCTTCAAGCACGTTGCCGGTCGATTCCTCTATTTTGCGTAAGCCTGCATCAGTGAGCATCTGGCCATTGCTGACGGTGTAGAACGCATACAGCACACCGTCGCGCACGAATCCGGCATCGCAACGCATCCCCGAGGGCGCTCCCCATATTTTTGTGGGGGAGGGATATGTCACACTGTACCACCCCGGATAGGTGGCATACGACAGATAGCCGGTGATGTCGGTTGCTTTTATGCTCGCTTTCAGTCCGGGAGCCTTGCGCAGGGTCGTGCTTTTTTTCGCGGCGGTTCTGCGGGGTGCGGTCACACCGCGGTCAAGGGCCCTCAGATAGTTCGGCGTCTCGGTGTCGGCCGTTACAGCGCCTGCACGGCTCAACCTGTCGTAATGAACCGGAAGCGGAACAGCCTTCACCGTGGCCTCATTCTGTGCCGTGGAGTTTTGCGGCATCTCTTCCCGGAGCAGCTGGGCGCTCATGGCAGCCGGCAGCGATGCTGCCATAATTGCTCCCATAGCAAGTTTCAGTGTCAATCTCTTCATAGATCTAACAGTTTTTGTGAAATGAATTGATTCATGTTTCCGATAGGCCGGCAACGGCTTCGGAATGGCGTGGCCGGATGCCGCGGGGGATTCATGCGGCCACGCTTTATCTGGCAAAATTACGGAAAATAAAACGCAATGTCAATACACCGCGACTAAAA
>CAMWTV010000150.1 GCA_947177215.1 uncultured Muribaculaceae bacterium | reverse complement strand
CCACCCTTGCCTGAACGGCAAAGGATTTTTACATAATCTATAAAGTTGGAATCGGCCATATGTTGATTTTTTTAGAAGAAACGTGGTTGTTGGGGTGTGAGGGGAGAGTTATGCGATTGAAGTGTCAGCTGCCTGACAGCGAGCGGTGATGGCGCATCAGCTCGCGGGCGTGACGGAAGTCGGCCGGCGACCCGATGTCGATCCATGTGCCGTTGATGGGGTAGTATGTAACTTTCATCTGCTGGTTTATGGCGGCTTCGATCAGATCGGTGGCGTCGGTGCGCTCGTCGGGACTTAGGGCCGAGAGCACACTGTTTGAAAAGATGTAGATGCCGGCATTGGCCAGATGTGAATATGTGGGCTTTTCCTGAAGCGAAGTAACCTGCCCGTTGCTGACTGAGAGTATGGCATAGGGCACCGACACGGTGTAGGGTATGGCGGCGATGGTTATGTCGGCTTTCTCGGCGGTGTGGCGCAGATACATCTCCTCGAGGTTGACGGTGGTGAGAAGGTCGGAATTCATTACCAGCGTGTTGCCTTCGAACGACCGCGGTATGAGTGCCGCCGATCCGATGGTGCCCATCGGGGTGGTTTCTTCCACACATCTTACATTGATGCCGTGGCGCGGAACCGAGAAGTAGTTTTTTATCTGGTGGCCGAGATACCTCACCGTGACCCATACGTCGGTTATTCCGGCGCGGGCGAGGCGCTCGATGTTGTAGTCGATTATGGGGCGTCCGTCGATTTCAAGCAGGGGTTTTGGGGTGTCGGTTGTCAGCGGCCGGAGGCGTTCACCTTTCCCGCCGGCCATAAGTATGGCTGTGAGCGGCAATATGGTGTCAGTCCGGGTCAGGTCTATGAGGCTGTTGATGGTGCCGTCGGGGTTGATTTCAGGCAGAAGCGAGATGCCCCGGCTGCGGGCCATGCGCATGGTCTCGATGCGCTCCATCGGGGGCTGGCCGGTGTGGAGGGTCATGCACGAGGAGTGGAGCACGCGCCCGACAAGATCGGCGGGTGTGACTCCGTTGAGAAGTCCGCGTCTGATGTCGCCGTCGGTCACGGTGCCGAGCATCCGGCCGGAGTTGTCGGTGACTATAAGTGTCATGACCCCTCCGGAAAGCTCGTTGAGTCGGCGCAATGCCTCGATTATCGTGGCATACTGGGTTATGATGTGGCGTTGCATGGCTGTGAGCTGCTCAGGTGGTTCATAATTGTTTCGGCAACAGCCCAGTCAAGCGGGGTGTCAAGATCGACAGACCTTTCGGGCGGCATTTCGTAGGGTATGCGTCGCGGGAAAAGTCCCATCGGCATGGCGCGGAGCGAGTCGGGGTTTATAACATAGACCGCTCCGTTGAATTCCCACGCCCTTGGGGCATCCTGCCGTCGGGTAAGTGTGCCGTTGCCTTTTGATATATGTAACGTTCCGGTGTCGGGATTGGTTTCAAAACAGTTGTAATAGGGGTTGGCCGAAGCTTCTTTTACGCTCACAACCATGTCGGGGCCGGCCGATTGATATAGCTCCAGAGAGCCTGTGATGTCAGATTCGCGGCGTAGCGGGGATGTGGGCTGGAGAAGGAGGATGCAGTTGTATGTGATGCCTCGGCTGTCGGCATAGTCCATCGCGTCGATCATCATCTCGCGAGATCCGGCTGTATCGGTGGCCAGTGATGCCGGTCGGCGGTATGGCACCGGCAAGCCGCATGATTCGGCTACGGTGGCTATCTCCTCGTCGTCGGTCGACAGGATTATGTTTTCCTGAGGGAGTGAATAGCGTCGGGCTACAGCTGCCGCCAGGTCGATCGAGTAGGCGATGAGCGGACGCCCTGCGAGCGGGCGGATCTTTTTGCGCGGTATGCCTTTGCTGCCGCCTCTGGCCGGGATTATGATCAAGGGGCGAATCATGTTGCGGTTGTGTTCAGGTTATGGTCGATGAAACGTTTGGCGGCCAGCTCCGACAGTGGCACTGTGGCTATGGCGTTGACGATAAGCGACAACGTGTCGGGCCGGCAATAGGGGTTTGGCGCGGTGGCGGCCATTTCGCGGAATGACGGGGAGAGAGCTGTTTCGATGGCCGCGGCTATCGACCGGCTGTCGGCTTCGCAATGTATGACCGACTGTGAAGCCAGGCGCCCCTGCTGCCGGATGCCGATGTCGACCGTGGGTATGCCTGCCGATGGAACCTCGACTATGCCGCTTGACGAGTTGCCGACAACGGCGGCCACATAATGGAGCGCCGAGAGATAGCGCTTGTGTCCGAGCGAGGGAACAACGGCGCATCTGGCGGCATTCTCTGCCGCATAGGCGTTGATGCGGCTTATTATGACGCTGCCGTCTGGATCGTTGTTGGGGTAGGTGAATATGATTCTTGACAACGGAAACCTGTCAAGCGCCTGCAGAAGGGCGTCGATGCGGGTTGCCGTCGGGCAGCTGTCGAGGGTGGCCGGATGGAGAGTGACAAGCAGTGTGCCGGGGGTGATCTCCATGCCGATCGACTGCTCGAGGGCAGGTTTCGTAATGGGTTGCTCGTTGGTCATGTTCCACACTCCGATGGCGCCGGTGTTGATTACTTTGGCCGGATCCTCGCCCATGGAGATGACTCTCTGACGGTAAGGCTCGGTTGCCGTGAGATGCAGCGACGAGAGTTTTGTGATGGCGTGACGGATGCTGTCGTCGAAAGCTCCTTCTGAGATCTCTCCTCCGGCAATGTGGACTATGGGTATGCGCATTATGGTGGCAGCCGCTGCCACGGAGAGCATCTCGTATCTGTCGCCGAGAATTACCACGATGTCGGGCGAGAGTTCGGCGAATACGTCGGCGAATCCGGCCATGCAGCGGGCCGAGGCCACGGCGGTGTGTTGCGGTGAATCGCTTTCGGCGTTCATCTCCACTCGCCTTACCGAAAGGAAGCCGTCGGCTTCGATCTCATCAACGGTCATGCCATAGCGCGGGTCGAGGTGCATGTTTGTCGCGATGACTGTGACCTGACAGTCGTTGCGGGCGTCGAGCGCCCGGGCTATGGGGCTTAGAAGCCCCCAGTCGGCACGGGTGCTTGTGGCTATGGCTATTTTCCGCGGAGTTTCCATATTGCAAAGATAGTGACTATTCTTCAAAGAACCGAGTAATGTTGGTTACAAATACGTCGGGGGCTGAAAGCTGCCGGCGGCAGGCAATGAGATCAGACAGCAGAATCTCGCCTATGACGTAGTTGTTTTCGTCGGATGTGTATTGCTCGGTTATGCGCTGAAACGGCAGCAGCGATGTGACGGGGGTGTCGAAATAGCGCACGTAGACTTTGAGGGGTATGTCGGTGGTGTAGGCCGGACGGTCGGGGTAGGCCATTTTTTTGTATTCGTAGCAGTAGCCGTGGCGGCGCGCCATGACGTCGCTGAGTATCGACGAGGCGGTGGGGAGGCTTCCGGCTCCTTTGCCGAACATGAACTGGCGGTCGTAGCACTCGCCCCGGATCACGACTCCGTTATATTCGTCGTCGACGCTGTAGATGTATCTCGACGGGCTGACGAATTCGGGCATCACGAACATGGTGAAGGTCTCGGGAGAGATTTTCACTACCTGTGCCACCAGTTTTATTTTCATCCCTTTCTCGCGAGCGTAACGGATGTCGGCATCGTGTATGGTCGAGATGCCGTAGGTGAAGATTTCCGACGGCGCGACGTAGACACCAAGAGCATGCACCGTGATGATTATCAGCTTGAAAAGCGAGTCGAATCCTTCGATGTCGAACGATGGGTCGCTTTCGGCGAATCCGAGTTCCTGTGCGCGTTTGAGTGCCTGGCGGTAGGGCTCGCCGTGATCGAACACGCGTGAGAGAATGTAGTTCGACGAGCCGTTGAGAATTCCTTTCACTTCAAGCAGCAGGTCGTTGTCGTAATATTCCTCCAGGTTACGTATCACCGGAATGGAGCCGCACGAAGAGGCATCGTAAAGAAGGGCGGTGTGGTGTTGGCGCTGGAGGCTTATAAGCTCGGGCAGATGGCGGGCTATCATGGCCTTGCTGCCCGACACCACGGGGATGCCGCGGCGCAGGGCGGCGGTGACTATGCGGTAGGAGGCTTCGGCATTGTCGACAACCTCTACGATAAGGTCGATTTCCGGATCAAGAAGAATATCGTCGGGGTTGTCGGTAATCAGGCCTTCAGGCAGCTCGATGGAGCGTGGTTTGTCGAGGTTGCGCACACAGATGCGTCTGATCACGGCATGGGCGTTTTTGGCGCGTGCTATGACACTGACTATTCCGGTTCCTACCACTCCGAGGCCGAAAAGGCCTATGTTTATTGTTTTTTCCATGATGTTTATTCGTTTATGAACGGTGTCAGGATTGAGTTCAGCTGTGCGTGTTCCACCAGGAATCCGTCGTGGCCGAACGGGGATGAGATCTCGTGGTATCGCGCTCCGGTAATCAAGGCGCACAGGGCGCGCATTTCGGCCGGGGTGAAAATTATGTCGGTGGTCAGCCCTACAACTATTGTGCGGGCTGTGATTCCGGCCAGGGCGGCCTCTATGCCGCCACGTCCGCGCCCTACATTGTGTGTGTCGAACGCATCGAGAATGGCCACATAAGAATAAGCGTTATAACGCCTGCAAAGTTTATCTCCCTGATATTGCTGATAGGTGCATGCGCGGTGAGTGTCGGTGAGGCTGTCGGCCAAATCCTGTTGGGTAAGGTTGTAGCCTTCGGGGCCGCGGTAGGTTAGCAACCCGATGGCTCTCGCGGCAGCCAGCCCGGCCATTGCCGCGTCGGGCCGGCGCTGGCCATATGTGCTGTCGGCCATTATAGCCATGCGCTGAGTCTCGTCGATGGCGATAGTCCATGGCGAGGCTTTGGCGTCGGTGGCTATCAGCACGAGTTTCTCAAACCGCCAGGGTTGTTCCACGGCCCATTCTGTAGCCTGGAATCCGCCCACACTGCTTCCTACAAGCATGTGGATGCGGTCTATGCCGAGGGCGTCGGCCAGAGTGGCGTGGGCTTTTGCCATGTCGCGGATGGTGTAGCGGGGAAAGTCGGCATAATAAGGCTCGCCGGTAAGGGGGTTGACCGACAGGGGTGAGGTGGTGCCGTAAGGTGATCCGATTATGTTGGCACACACCACAAACCATTTTTCCGGATCAAGGAAGCATCCTGTCTCAACTGTGTGTGGCCACCAGTCGGCCACATCGCTGCTGGCCGTAAGGGCATGACACACCCACACCACGTTGCTGCGGTCGGCATTGAGAGCGCCATAGGTGTGATATGCAATCTCAAGTTCCGGCAGTTCCGCGCCGCTCTCGAGTCTGAATGGCCCCGGGTGACGATAATATTGTTTCATCGGTTTAATTGGCCTCTTGTTCTCCGACATGTGTGAATGCCTGCTCGAAATCGTCGATTATATCCTCTACATCTTCCAGACCGAGCGATATGCGCAGCAGTGTGGGGGTTACACCCGCCGCCTTGAGGTCTGACTCGCTGAGTTGCTTGTGGGTGGTCGATGCGGGGTGTGTCACAACTGTTATCGAGTCGCCTATCATGGTCATGTGGGCGGCGAGTTTCAGTGCCTCGACAAATTTTACGGTCGATTCAAGCGAGCCTTTCAGTTCCACATTAAGCACTCCAGAGGCGCCGAAACGGAAATATTTACGGGCGTTTTCATATCCGGGATGATCGGGAAATCCCACGTAGCTTACGTTTGCCACTTTCGGGTGGTTTCTCAGGTGTTCGGCCAGACGTCGGGCTGATTCCACCTCATGGCGCACACGCAGCGAAAGTGTTTCCAGTCCGATGGCCATAAGATAGCTGTCGA
>CAMWTV010000149.1 GCA_947177215.1 uncultured Muribaculaceae bacterium | reverse complement strand
GTCTGCATCAGCGGCCCCGGGCACGATAGCCATAGGCACAAAGCAGAAAACCCCGGTCAACACCGCCGCCACAAGCAGCCACACAGATTGCCATCTTTGAATAACCATATCTTTCAGTTTTAAATTTTCATGCAAAAATAACACATTCTTTCCATTCGGCCATAAACGGCAACGGTCACAGCTTATACAAAACACTGTCAACAAGCAGCGGAACCAGCTCCTCTTCAACCCCAACCCTCTTCAGGAAAGGAGCGTCGCTGCGCATATCGGCTATGAATCCGTCGATAGCCTCACGCCTTTTGCGGGCATCGCCATCCATACGGGCCGTAACATTAAGCGAATAAAAATTCAGCGCCTCGCGGAAATTGCCCTCGGCCAGAGCCAGATGCCCCATATTCAGATAATCCTCCTGACCCGGGTCAAACCTCTCCATAACCTTCTCATAATACTTGCGGCTCTGCTTCAGATCGCGCTCCATCAGCAGACACCACGCCAGAGGCCTGAGCGCCTTTCCCGATTTCTCATCCAGATACTCCGCCTTGTAATACTCACCCACAGCCTCGTCATAACGCTCCAGCTCAACCAGACAGCGGCCAATGTTGAGTGCCGTAGGCGCATGCTCCGGATGGCGCTCCTCAAGCACACGCAGACGCTCCAGAGCCTCGTCAGGCCTGCGCAACACCATCAGGCAGCGGGCCAGGCGGCGCAATGTCCAGTCGCTCCGGC
This sequence comes from uncultured Muribaculaceae bacterium, assembly GCA_947177215.1. Classification (GTDB taxonomy): domain Bacteria; phylum Bacteroidota; class Bacteroidia; order Bacteroidales; family Muribaculaceae; genus UBA7173. The sequence goes on along the minus strand of CAMWTV010000149.1, from coordinate 5,248 downwards.
TGTCAAGCATCTCGGCCTTGCGGTAGTAGTCCACAGCCCCATCATAATCGCCCGACTTCTGCAGGGCATAACCCATTTTCTGATAAAGCTCCGCGCCGGGCTGACTCTCCCGTTCCAGACGCCTGAAAGTGTCGAGCGCCTGCGAGTAATATCCGTGGCTGAAATAAAACTGGCCCACCACATCAAGCAGATCCATCGCCATGATCTCACCCTCGAAAGCCTCGACATCGGCCAGATTGACCCCGCTCGAAAACGGATTCGGAAACTCACCTTTGCGGCGGAAAAGGCGGAAAAACCTGTATAGGTTCTGCACCTGTTTGTTTATCAGATTTTTGCGATCAACGTTACCGACTGTAAGCTGCGCAGCCCTGAGCTGCGCGAGCTGATCGCCCTGCGCCTTGAACTGCTGCAACATCAGCTCACGCTGCGCCGAAGGCACATGCTGCAGCGAGAACATAAACGAATACTTGTCGCTGTCGCACAGAAACGGAGCCGCCGCCATCAGGTCGGCCACAGGCTGCATCTCGCCCGAGCTCCCCCCGCTGAACGCCGAATAGTCTGTATGGAAAGGCAGGAACCAGTTGGCCGGTTCCGAGAAAAACGGGAACGTCTTCAGATGCTCGAACGTGCCCATCATCACATCGCCACCCTCCTCCTGAATCTCGCTCATCTCCTTTAGCTTTTCAGCCAGGCCGCTCTTCTCCATCATCTCCTGCCACTCCGGATTCTCCTCAAGTTCAGCCGGATCGGGCATCTCTGCCGTGCGGTTAAGCTTGCGGTCAATCTCCGGGCGCAACTTGAGCATCTCAGGCACAACCTCGTCTCTGATCTTCCGGGTAATCCTGTCAGTGTCAATCGTCTTTACAAGCTCCATAGTCACAGTCCGCAGATCCTCACGCCAGCCGTCACGTTCCATGGCCGCCGAAAGCTTGTCGGCCACACGCTTTCCACTCTGACGTTTACGCCAGCGGTGCATCATCAGCACAAGCCCCGTCAGCCCTGCAACCGACAGGCGGTTGTCGCCCGTCAGATAAGCGTCAAGAGCCAGCTCCACCCTGCGGGCATCGAAATAATGCAGCCCTCCGAGCGTCACGGCCCACACCATCAGTTCCTTGAAAAATCCTGGCACACCGTCGCCGGTTATGATCCCGGCAAGAGCCTCGCAGTCCTCGCCCGAGAGCGGATGCGTAACCCACACACGGTTGAACAGACGGCGCTCCAGAGCCTCGCGCTCCGTCAGAGCCTCGTGCATCTTTTCAGAATGCACCCCGCTCACAACAAAGTTAAACAGCGATCCCTCTCCACAAAGCCTTACATATCTGTCGAGCAGAGCCGCAACCGAATCGTTGCGCTGCAGCTCCTCATATCTCAGAGTGCTGAAATAAAGCGTTGATTCATCGCGTTTCAGATTCTCACGCTCCAGACGGTCAACAACCCCCAGAAGCTTCGATCCAAGCTCGGTCACCATACGGCTGCGGCCCGGATCCTCGGCTCCGCGGGCGGCATATTCAAGCATATATCTGTAACCCTCCTCGGTGCCGGCAATCTCCTGCGAAAGCTCCCAGTTCATCATCCCTTCCGAAAGCGAACGGGCCATCGCGAAAGCATCGCGCAGCCTGTGTTCGGCCACATAACGCTCTATCTTCTCTTTCCCTTCCTTAAAAATATTTCTATCCATAAAAATGTCGTGTAAATTGAACCTGACGGTTGTCAATAACCATAACAGACTCGTTCTCTGAAAAGTTATGGCCATTTACTATCCCTGCAAAAATCTTGCCAAACCCGTAAACAGCAAAAAGGCCTTGTGCCGGCATTCATAACCTCGACACAAGACCTTGTTTTTTACTCCGGTGGCAGAATCACTGTCAGTCTTTTCTGACAGGTACATTCTTCACCTCAGGCTCCTTGATTCCGTCGCGGATCAGCAGCGCGTCGATCGTGGCGTCCTGACCGCGGAAATCTCTGTAAAGTTTGCCCGGATGCTCCGTTCCACCCTTCTCAAGCACATTCATGCGGAACTCATCGGCAGTCTTGCGGTCAAAGATTCCGTTCTCCTTGAACTTGGCGAAAGCATCGGCGTCAAGCACCTCGGCCCATTTGTAGGAATAATATCCCGCCGCATAGCCACCTGAGAAAATATGGCTGAATGTGGCGCCGGTCATCGTTCCCTCCACCGGTTCGAAAATCTGAACGCTCTCCATCGCCTTACGCTCGAAGGCAAGCGGATCGGCAACCGGTTCTGTAATCGTGTGCCATGCCATGTCAAGATAGCCGAAGCCGAGCTGACGCATGCAGGCATAGCCTGCGCCGAACTGCGCCGAGCTTATGATCTTGTCAACAAGCTGCTGCGGAATCGGCTCTCCTGTCTGGTAGTGTTTCGCAAACGAATCAAGAAACTCCTTCTCGGTCAGATAGTTCTCATTAAACTGCGAAGGCAGCTCAACGAAATCGCGATACACATTGGTGCCCGAAAGCGAAGTGTAGCGGCACTGGGTCAGCAACCCGTGGAGCGCATGGCCGAACTCATGCAGGAAAGTCTCCACCTCATAAGGCGTAAGCAGCGAAGGCTGTTCTGCGGTCGGCTTGGTGAAATTCATCACAATCGACACATGCGGACGCTCGTTCACCCCCTTCTCCGTAATCCGCTGGTCTTTGAAACCTGTCATCCAGGCCCCGGGGCGCTTGGTGTCGCGCGGAAAGAAATCCGTATAGATCACGCCGATATAGTTGCCCTTCTCATCGTTCACATCAAACGCCTTCACATCAGGGTGATACACATCTATCTGGTCATTCTTCACAAACTGCAGGCCATAGAGCTTGGTAGCCAGCCCGAAAACACCCTCTATCACATTGTCGAGCTCGAAGTAGGGGCGCAGCTGCTCCTCGTCATAGCTGTATTTCTCATTCTTCAGCTTGTTGGAGTAATAGCTGTAGTCCCAGGCATTGATCTTCACAGGTCTGCCCTCCTTCTTCGAGGCGAACTCCTCCAGTTCAGCCATCTCGCGCTTCATCGCCGGCTTGTAGGCCTCGCGGAGCTGGTCAAGAAGCTTATACACATTCTCCGGAGTCTCGGCCATGGTGCGCTGAAGCGAATGGTCGGCATAGCTCTTTCCGCCAAGCAGACGGGCAATCTCGAGACGAAGCTCCGCGATACGCCTCATGTTGTCGATGTTGCTGAACTCTCCTTTGGTGTTGCGCCCGCTGTAAAGCCTGTAGAACTTCTCGCGCAGGTCAGCCCTGTCGGAATATTTCATGAACGCCATATAGGTAGGCTGCGCCAGAGTGAAAAGAAACTCACCCTTGTGCCCCTTGGCCTCGGCCAGCTGGGCGGCTTCATCAACAATCCCCTTGGGCAGACCCGACAGATCATCGCTTCCGAGCAGAATCTCATAAGTGTTAAGTTCCTTCAGCACATTCTGCCCGAACTTGTTGGTCAGCTCGCTGAGCTCCGCGTTCAGACGGCGGTAGGCCTCACGGTCATCACCCTCGAGATTCGCCCCCGAAAGCGCGAACGAATCATATGTGCGGTCAAGCAGAGTCTGCTGTTCCGGAGTCAGGGTCAGGTTCTTGCGGTTCTCATAAACAGCCTTTACACGCTGCCACAGTCCGCTGTTCAGAGTCACCGAAGTCGAATAGTCGCTCAGTTTGGGCGACACCCGCATCGAGATCTCCATCATCTCGTCATCGGCATCGGCCGACAGAAGCGGGAAAAACACATTCAGAACCCGGTTCAGATCGCTCCCCACATTCTCCAGAGCCACAATCGTGTTCTCGAATGTCGGAGCCTCAGGGTTAGCCACAATGGCGTCTATCTCTTTACGGGCCTTTTCGATCCCCAGATCAATGGCCGGTTCATAATCCTTGTTGCCGATCTTGCTGAAAGGCGTTGTTTCGTGAACAGTTCCCGAGAAAGGGCTCTCAAGCACATTTCCCGACTGTGCGGTCTGCGTCTGTGTCATAATTGCTCCTGCAATCATTAATCCTGTAACTAATTTCTTCATAACTTTCATACTCTTTCCTTCCGTCCCCCATGTTTTCACAAAATTACAACATTTTCCCCATTTCCGAATCCTTAAAAATCCCAATAAGTAAGTGCTCAGATTTAATTTATGCAAAATGCGGGCTTGTTTTCAGTCGGTTCCGGTGCGAGGCGAAGTAGATCTCATTTCATAAACACCAGATAAACAGCCCCCACAAGCAGCAGCATAGCCGCATAATGGTTCCATCTCAGTTCAAACCCGTCAAACGCCACAAGACTGAAAACCACAAACGCCACAAGCGTTATGACCTCCTGCATCACCTTCAGCTGAATCAGCGAGAACGGGCCGCCGTTACCCTCGAAACCGATCCTGTTGGCCGGAACCTGACAGCAATACTCCAGCAACGCTATCCCCCATGAAAACAGAATCACGGCATACAGCGGCCAGTCAGCCGAAATGCCCGACGACTGCAGCTTCAGATGGCCATACCACGCCACAGTCATAAACACATTGCTGACCACCAGCAACACCACCGTCCATATCATCGCACTCATAATCTTCTCCTGACAATCTTATTCTTCCGATCCGTTATAGTCAAGCAGCTCTCTCAAAAGCCGCGCGTCAAAAAGTCTTTTCCCGTTCTTTCCCTTGCGGGGCATCACCCTGTCGCGCATCCTCACCGCCCGGTCACACAGCGCCGACCTGTGCCCCTTGCCCGAAGGGAGCAGCCCCTCGGGCACATCCCCGTCCATCGTCACCTTCACAGTCTCCGCCAGCACCGGAAATCCTATGGCCACCCACATAACCGGCATCTCGCCTGTAACTCCCCCCTCTATAACCACCGACGCACACGAGCTCCACCGCGGAATCATCTCCCCCCTGTCCTCAATCCACCTTTCGTCGCCCGAAAGCATGTCGCGCCCCAGCCGCGCGTTGTAAAACGACCGCGACAACCCCTCGGTCAGAGTCAGCGGAGTCACCGACCTCCCTGCCACAGGCTCTTCAAGAAGCGCCACAGCATTGTCATGCCTCACTTCCCCAAGGCGCCCATCCTTACCGCCAGAATACGAATAATTCGACCTCACCATCACCCCCTCACCGGCATCCTTCAGGTCAAACACCTCATAACCGTGATCCCATGCCTCCACATATATCCCCCACCCCGCCCGGGCGATCCACCCGAAATTGGCCCGGCCCCCACGCGTGGTTACCCCCACCCTTAACGCAGAGCGGAGTGTAAGGCAATAACCCGCCCGGACCCCCCCCCC
>CAMWTV010000148.1 GCA_947177215.1 uncultured Muribaculaceae bacterium | reverse complement strand
CTGATACTTAGCATACCTTTTTTACAATAAAACGCCTTACCAGTTTCCAAAATACAAAGTTAGCAAATAATCCCCGCTTAAGCCCCAATTAAGCCAATAAAATTAGTTTTCTTTTTCCAACACAGGCACATCGATGATTTGTGTGGCGGGGAAATGGCGCCTGACATAACGCTCCACAAACGCCCGTGTGTCGGCAGCTATGACTTCATCGCTGTCGAAATATGTGTTATAGAGAATAAACGGCAGCTCTATGCCTCGTCCGGCGATGGCTTCGAGCGACAGGATTATCTGGTTTATAGAGCCCAGACGGCCATGAACGGTGAGCACAAGAGGGAGCTTTCTGGAGGCCACATAGTCAATGGTGAACATTTCGTCGGTAATGGGCACCATAAGGCCGCCGGCACCTTCGATGATAACCGTGTCGTAGCGCTCCGAGAGTTTCGAGGTGGCATTGTCGATGGCCGCGAGATCAATCTCCTTGTTGTCGATGCGTGCGGCGAGCTGCGGCGAACAGGGATATGTGAAAATAACCGGTGCCGTGGTGTGGTCGAGATCTTCGGGTAACAATCCGGTGCCCATAAGCTTGCGGTGCACGTCTATATCTTCCGAAAACTCTACGTTTCCGGTCTGTATGAATTTCTGGGTTATAACACTGTGTCCCTGATCCATGAGCCTGCGCGCCCACCATCCGGCACAGTAGCTTTTTCCGGCATCTGTATCTATGCCGCTGACAAAATATATATCAGCCATTCTGACGTTTTTTAACTATGATATAAACTGGATTATATGTAAGGGGAGCTTTTCCGCCCGCAGTCAGCGGATAGTTTCTGACCAGTCGGAGTGTCTCTCCGCTTCCGCGGGGAGGCAATGCGTTGACTCCGGTAAGTTTCATATGGCGCAACACATCACGGGCGCTGTCGAACATGCCGGTGAGAAACGACTCCTCGGCAAGAATCACTTCCTCGGCTGCCACAGCGCCGAGAAGCGCATCAAGCGACGGATAGTTGAGCGAGACTCCGGTAACGGACGATATCTCACGATAAGTCTGCGGCCCGAAGACAGAAAGTGCCAGCAGACCGCCTGGACGCAGCACCCGCAATGACTCGCGCACAAACGAGACCGGAGAGTTGAACCACTGGAGAGCCGAAGCCGACAGAATGATGTCGGCACTGCTGTCGGCACATCCGCGTATGGCTGTCTCGGCATCGCAGCAACGGAACTCGAAGCCTTCGGGGATGGATTGCGGAGCTGCGGGAGCAATGTCCCACAGCTCGACGTCATGGTCTGAAAGAGAAGCTGCATAAAGGCGGGTCAGAGTGCCGGTGCCGGCTCCCACCTCCACAATATCGGCTTTACGCGGGGAGATGGATTTCAGGCAGGTGTCGACATGTGTACGGGCGGCATCCCAAAGGTGCATGGCCACCCCGGTCTGTACCGATGCGTTGTCGGTGTAGGTAGTGGCTGCGGCGGCAAAACGGGAGGCGACCAGCTGTTTGTCGACTATATCGCAATCGATTATTTTTTGAAAATCGGGAAAATGCGGCATGTCGGGCTCTTCACGGAAACTCACTCCCTGCCAGCCGCAACGTTGGGCGGCTATGGGGAAGATGGCATCGCACGTTCCCCCCACGGCAAGATCCCACAGAGCTGGATCGGGAGCCACCGGCTCAAGCGAGGCAAAGGTGTCAAGCTCGTCTCTGAGGCTTTCAAATCCGCGCGACGGCGCCACGTTCTGAAAAGCCTCGAAACCTGAGGCTGACGAGAACATGCGACGTCGGAATTTCCTGACAGTGGCAGGCGACAGGTTGGTCAGAGTGCCGCTGAAAACAGACTGGGAAATTCCCCTTAGGTCATCGACATGTGTTGTAGTTCCGTTAACGGCGATAGCCCCTGTTACAGGAAGCTTCCCTTTTGCTGCGGAGAGAAATTCCTGGGCGATTCTTACACCGAACGACCATGCCAGAACCACAATCTCGTCATAGCCCGCACACTTCCGGGCCAGCTCCGGAATGTCGGAAACGGGATCGAAGCCGGTGTAATCGCTCACTACCAGAATATCATAACCCGGTTTGGCAAGCGTTCGGAAAGGGGCGGAATCCATGCCCCACCCCGCGAAGATGAGAATCAAACGGCTGTTTCGGGAAATGTCAACGAATACTTTTTCCATTGCAATAATTCGGTATGCACGTTACATCAGGTCGTAAAGCGCACTGTCAAGCGCTTCAAGATCGCGTGGCATCATATTGGCCGACAGGCTGAAACGCAGGCGCTCGGTTCCGGCCGGCACTGTGGGTTTACGGATCGGGAGTGCCTTGATGCCATAGCGCGACAAGAGTTGCCGCGACAGTTCCACAGCTTTGTGAGGATCGCCCACAACAAGGGGCTGTATGTGTGATGCCTCGATGGGATAATCGGTATATTTTTCAAGCACGCTCTTCAGCTGCACGCCCAGCCGCGCGACATGTTCGCGACGGTTATCTTTCATTATCAGATTGCCGAGCGTAAACCGCGTCCACGCCACCGACATAGGCGGGAGAGCCGTCGAGAAGATGAAACTGCGCGAAGTGTTGACAAGATAGTCATGAAGATCGCGCCCCGTAACGGCAAAAGCGCCTATCGAAGCCGCAGCCTTGCCGAATGTGCCCACAATGACATCAATATCTGCAGGTGACGACGATGCGGCTGCCGCACCCAGCCCCCTCGGGCCGATAACCCCGAAGGCATGGGCTTCGTCGACATAAAGCATTACATTCGGATAGGAGCGCTTAAGCTCAATAAGACGCTCGATATCGGCCTTGTCGCCGTCCATGCTGTAAACACTCTCTACGATGACGAGCACATTGCGGTGGTTTCCCCCCTTAGTGCGCAGCAACTCTTCGAGATGTTCGAAGTCGTTATGCCGGAACCTCACGAAAGGCGCCCGCGACAGCACCATGCCGTCGATTATCGAGGCATGGACGAGCCTGTCGGCAAGAATGAGTGTGTCTTTCCCGGCAATGGCCGAGATCAGACCGGTATTGGCATGATAACCGCTGTTGAAAATCAGCGCACTGGTGTCGGCCCCTCTGACCTTGCGGTAAAGAAGACCGAGAAAAACCTCCAGATCGGTATATTCTATCTGACGGGGCGCCAGCAGACGTGCCGCCGACGAGGCCATAGGCACAGTTGCCGAAATCGGATCGGCAAAAAACCGGGCCTGAAGATCAGGCTGGGCGGCAAGCCCCATGTAGTCGTTTGCTGAATAGTCGGTTATGACAAGAGGCGACACCGTAGGGATTTCCCGATAGTTGCCTTGGGCGCGGAGTTCTTCAAGATAATTCTTTATTTCCATGATTCAGAACGGACTATATTGAGCATTTCGCGCGCGAGGGTACGCAGGTCATCTTCGCCGATAACATATGGAGGCATTATATAGACATTCTTCCCGAAAGGCCTGATCCACACCCCGCGCTTTACGCATTCTCTTTGAAAACGCCCCACATCGACAGGTTGTTTGGTCTCCACAACTCCGATCGATCCGAGCACACGCACATCGGCAACCACATCGGTCATTTCAGCTGCCGGAGCCAGCTCCTCTTTCAACACCGATTCGATGCCGGCCACAGTCTCGGCCATGGGCTGCCCGTCGAGCAACCGGAGAGAGGCCTCGGCCACTGCACATGCCAGAGGGTTGGCCATGAACGTAGGGCCGTGCATCATAACTCCGGCCTCGCCTTCCGAGATTGTACGCGCCACCTCGGCGGTGGTCAGCACAGCGCTCATGGTCATATATCCGGCTGTCAGCCCTTTGCCCACACACATTATGTCAGGTTCGACCCCGGCATGCTCCCATGCGAACAGACGTCCGGTGCGCCAGAATCCGGTGGCAATCTCGTCGAAAATCAGATATACTCCGAATTCATCGCATAACTCCCGGGCTTCGCGGAGATATTGCGGATGATAGAACCACATGCCTCCGGCGCCCTGCACTATCGGTTCAAGTATCAGGGCTGCTATCTCGTCGGCCTTTGCCTCAAACAGCTCACGGAGCGGCCTGATGTCCTCTGGATTCCACTCGCCATCGAAGCGCGAACGTGGCTGCGGCACAAAGAAACGCACAGGAAGCGCCGGGCCGAAAGCCCCGTGCATGCCTGTTACCGGATCGCATACACTCATTGCGTTCCAGGTGTCTCCGTGATAACCCGAGCGTATGGTTGCGAAGTTGGTTTTCCGGTGAGAGCCCGAACGGCTGACAGCAGCCTGCACAGCCATTTTCATTGCAACCTCAACGGCCACGGAACCGGAGTCGGCGTAGAATATGTTGTTCATCGAGGGTGGCGCCATGGCAAGCAGGCGTTTGCCCAGATCTATGGCCGGCTGATGTGTCAGACCACCGAACATTACATGGCTCAACGACTGCAGCTGACGCATGGCAGCCTCGTTGATAACAGGATTGTTGTATCCATGGATAACACACCACCACGACGACATGCCGTCGATAAGTTCTGTGCCGTCGACCAGTTTTATGCGGCATCCCCGAGCCGACTCCACTTTATAAGTTGGGAGAGGGTCGGTTGCCGATGTATAAGGATGCCACAGGTGCTCCCTGTCCCAGGAATCACTCAGGGCGCTGAAATCTATTTTTGCATTTTCTGCCATTGCATTCATTCTTGTAAATGCAAAGTTACAAAGAATTCATATCATGGGAAAATGTTGATAAGTTTTGGCGTCTCGGCTTGGAGCTATCTCGATTTATTCTCTAACTTCGCTGCCGGAAAGGGCCGGTATTCCGAATGGACGCCGACCCGGCAGAATTCCACAGCATCCGAGTGTAACACAATAACCGCCTCAAAAAATCACCGTGAACCGCAAAGGCAAGCTTTACTTCCGCTATGGCACCATGGGATCGGCCAAGACCGCCATGCTGCTCACCACCGCTTATAACTTCGAGGAGCGCAAAATGCGCTATCTCTGCATGAAACCTGTGATTGACAACCGCGACAGCAAAAATGTTATCAGATCGCGCATCGGCATCGAACGCGAATGCCAGTGGATCTATCCCGACACCGACCTATACAGCTTTGCGTCCGAATATTTCAAAAAAACAGGCGCTGTTGTCGAATGGTTTCTTGTTGACGAATCGCAGTTTCTCACAGCCCAGCAGGTTGATCAGCTGTCGCGTGTGGTCGACGATTTCGGATCGAATGTGATATGCTACGGACTGCGCACCGATTTCCAGACAAAGCTGTTCGAGGGGTCGAAAAGGCTGTTTGAAATAGCCGATACTATCGACGAGATAAAATCGACATGCACATGCGGCCACAAGACCATTGTCAACGCCCGCATTGATGCCAACGGCGATTTTGTAAGTGAAGGGGCGCAGGTGGAGATAGGCGGCGACGAGCGTTACATAGCGGTGTGCCGCAAATGCTGGCGCAACCGCCGGATAGCACAGGCCGTGAAATATTCGCTCCCCTTCCCTGAAATAACCGAAACGGAAGAGTGAGGCGCCGGAAAGTGCACTCCGGGCCATTCACCTACAGGCTGCCGGAATAGAGGGCTCTGACCTTGCCCACCGGAAGCTTGCCCTCGAGCAACAGCGGAATGTGTGTGCCGTCAGTGGCTATCCAGGCATCCATGTTGTCAGAACTGATTTTGCCGCCATCGGTGGTGAATGTAAACGTTATGTGGTATGACGGATAGCGTTTTCCGTGGAGTTCGACCATTTCAACCCCTTTGTAACGGATTGTCAGAATCTCTTTCTGGGTTCCTGAGAAGATGTTCACTTTCACGGCATCGCCGGTTTTCATCTGCTGGAACTTCAGCTGGCGCATGAAATAGAAGGCCGTGAGCATATCCATCGACTGACCTTTGGCTTCATGAACTTTAGTGCTTTTCACCACCTCTTTGTCTTTCTTGTGCAGACGCCAACGGGTGGCCTCGGCTTTCGCGGTGTCGCCGTTTCGCGAGAAGTAAAGAAGATGACGGTTGTAGTCG
>CAMWTV010000147.1 GCA_947177215.1 uncultured Muribaculaceae bacterium | reverse complement strand
GGGCATGTTTATAACCTCTTGCAGCACTCAGAAGCCGACTTTGACCGTGTTCAAGGATCTGGTTGAAGCCGATGCAGACGGCGCATTGCCTCTGGTGAATTATGACATACGCATACGTCCGCAGGACGAGCTGTATATTTCGGTAAGCTCTACCGAGCCGGCCGCCACAGCCCCATATAATCTGCCTCTGAGCAACCCTGCGGCGAAAGACGGCATGCTGATGTCGGCAACGCCTAAGCAGCAGACTTATATCGTAAACAGCGAGGGTGACATAAATTTCCCGACACTCGGCAAGATTCATGTCGAAGGCATGACTACAAGCGAACTGGCCGACATGCTTACCGGCCGCATAAGCGCTGAGGTACAGGATCCGCTTGTGCGTGTGGAGCTGATGAATTTTACGGTCGATGTGCTGGGCGAAGTGCGCAAGCCGTCGAAAGTGAAGGTCACTACCGAGCGTTTCTCGATTCTTGACGCGCTGGCCTCGGCCGAGCATATGACCGAATATGGCGACCGCTCGAATGTGATCATTATCCGCGAGAAGGACGGCAAGGCCGAATATCACACCGTTGACCTTACGAAAAGCGATGTGGTGTCGTCGCCCTATTACTATCTCCAGCAGAATGATGTGGTTATGGTGGCTCCCACCAAGACCCGTGAGTCGAATTCGCGCTATGACACCAACAACTCATATCGCATGCAGGTTGTCTCGACAATTGTGAGCGCTTCATCGGTGATAGCGTCGCTCATCATAGCGCTTGCCATAAAATAAAAGCGAAGTTGGGAGAGGGATGCCGGTCGCGGAGTGTGACAGCGCTCCCGGCTATTATCGGAATTTTTAAGAACAAGACAGGAAAAGATATATGAGTTCAGGCCAGAACAATGCCGAAATGATCGATTTCGGCGGCATGATCAGAGATGCCGTAAAGAAATGGTATGTTTTCGCCATAAGTGTGGCGGTTTGTGTGGGCATTGCGTTTCTATACAGCAAAGTCCGTAATCAGGAATATCTGGTAAAAGCCAACATGATAATCTCGCAGGAGGATGACACATCGCCTGCCGCGTCGCTTGCCGGACTCGGTTCGCTTTTCGGATCAAGCGCCAATGTCGACGACGAGGTGTTTGCCGTGTCGTCGCACACTGTGTTCAAGAGTGTGGCCAAAGAGCTGGGCATCAACCAGCGCCATGTTACACGCACCGGTTTCCTTCAGTCGCAGTTCCAGTACACCGACTTCCCGGTGGCTCTGAAATGTGATCCGTCGATTCCCGACACTCTCCGCACAGGCCTGTCGTTCAAGGTTGTGGCCGATGCCGACGGCGATGTGTCGGTCAAGGTCAAGGCACGCCGCGAGGTTCTGGCCGATGTTAAAAACGCCCGTTTTCCGGTCAAGGTAGCCACTCCCTATGGTGAGTTCACTCTTGAAAAGACTGCCTATTTCCCTGAAGACGAGAAGGTGAAAACCGCCATATCGCTCATGGGCTATGACGATGCCGCCGAGATGATAGCCTCGAAAGTGGAGATCGACATTGCCAGCCGCAAGTCGAATGTTATCGAGCTGGAGCTTGAAAGCACCGACATAGAATATGCCAAGGATGTGCTCAACGCCATTATCGAGCAGTATAACCTTCGCGGTCTCGAGGAGAAAAACGCCCGCAACCTGAAAACACTCAAGTTTGTCGATTCGCGTCTGGCCCTGCTCGGCGACGATCTTGTTGATTCCGAGGCCAATATCGAAAGCTTCAAGAAGTCGAACGGCATTGTAGATGTCGAGGCCGAAGCCACCTATCAGATAACCAAGAAGGGGAAATTCGAGGAGGAGCTGGTTGCGGCCGAGACCGAGCTTGAGATAATCAAGATGATCAAGGAGTTTCTTGCCAATCCCGAGAACCGTTATGAGCTGGTGCCGGCCATGCTGTCGGAGGGGAACCAGCAGAACGGCGCTATCGCAGGATATAACGAGCTGATAATGCAGCGCATCACCCTGATGCAGGACGCACACGGCAGCAATGCGGCCCTCAAGGGACTTAACGGCCAGATCGACGCCCTGCGGAAGAACATATTGCAGACTATCGACCGCACTTACGAGTCGACACAGATAAAGGTGCGCGACCTGAGGGCCGGAATGAACTCGACCGAATCGCGCCTGGGCAATATCCCGGCTCAGGAGCGCCAGTACCGCGACATACTGCGTCAGCAGACCATCAAGGAGCAGCTCTACATATTCCTGCTCCAGCAGCGCGAGGAAACCTCGATGATGCTTGCCAACTCGCAGCTCAAAGGTCAGATAATCGACGAGGCCTATGCCCTTAACGAGCCTCTCGGCATGGGACGCATGATGCTTCTTGCCATAGCCTTCATGCTTGGTCTGGCTATCGGAGTTATCTATCTTTATCTGAAAAAACTGCTCCGCAACAAATTCGAGAGCCGCGAGGAGCTGGAACAGCTCACTCAGGTTCCGATTCTCGGAGAGATGTGTACCGATCATTCGGGCAATGCCCTTGTGGTGCGTGAAAGCGGTTCGACCTCGGCAGCCGAGCTGTTCCGCCTTATGCGCACAAACCTGCAGTTTATCCTAAACGGCAACGATGACAAGGTGATATTGCTGACCTCGACCATCTCGGGCGAAGGAAAGTCGTTTATCTCGATCAATCTCGCCTCGTCGCTGGCGCTGCTCAAGAAGCGTGTGCTTCTGGTGGGACTTGACGTGCGCAACCCGAAACTTGCCGAATATCTCGGTCTCCCTTCGGCTCCCGGATTCACCGAATATATCGCCGGCGACCGTTATCAGCTTTCCGACATAATCCGCAAAAACGCCGTTCAGCCCGGCATGGACATAATAACCTCAGGCCCTGTGCCTCCCAACCCCTCAGAGCTGCTTAACAGCGAGAAGGTTGACCACACGTTCGCCGAACTGCGCCGGATGTACGACTTTATCGTTGTCGACTCGGCGCCGGTGGGAATGGTCAGCGACACGTTCTCGCTCACCCGCATCAGCGACGCCACGGTTTATGTGACACGTGCCAACTATTCGACAATGAAGGAGGTCAACTTCTTCAACTCAATCTATCGCGATGCCCGCCTGAAAAAGATGTCGCTTGTTGTCAACGGCACCCACAGCCAGAAAGGCTATGGCTACGGTTACGGGCAGTCGTCGAAAAACTGAGGCACTCCGAGCAATTACATCGTGAAATGATAGAAAGGTATAAGCTTTATCACAGGCTGTTCTGGGCCGTTTTCTGGATCGAATCCTGTATGGGGTTCGTTGCTGAAGAGCTGCTCCCTTTTCTTGAGCCGGCGCGAAATCCGGCACTGCTGCTGTGTGATGTGGTGGTTTTCGTGCTTGGAATGCTGACCATCCGCAAACGGGGCGATCTGGCGGTTTTCCTGTCGTTCTATCTGCTTGCCTTCATCTCCACGGTGGTGGTGAACGGAGAGTCGGTTGTGACCATGATGAACGGAAGCCGCGACTTTTTCGGCCTGATTCTGGCCATACCTCTGATGAGGTGGTTTTTTACCCATGAACGTTCCGACGAGTTCAAGAAGTCGTTTGAGAAATCTCTGACCGTCTGGCTCTGGCTCCAGGCTGTGTGCATCACATGGCAGTTCATAAGATACGGAGCCAACGACCATGGAGGGGGCTCGATGGGCTTCGGTGCGTCGGGCATGACCTCGATGCTGATCTATCTGGTGTCGTTTTTCATGGTTACGAGAAACTGGAACAAGAACAATTATATCGGCAGTCTGCGCCGCAACTGGGTCTATGTGTTTCTGCTGTTCCCGTCGTTTCTCAACGAGACTAAAGTGAGCTTTATTCTGCTGGCTCTCTATTTCTTCCTGCTGCTTAAGTTCGACCGCAAGCTGATTGTGAGGATGCTCTATATCGTGCCTCTGTCGGTGGCCGCTTTTATCGGGCTGGGTGTGGCCTATCTCAACATGACCGACCAGCAGGCCGAAAGAGTGCTTTCGGCCGAGTTTGTCGAGGAATATTTCTATGGAATCGACCTCGAGCATATGATCGATGTCGCCATAATGGTTCAGGACGGCGACATCGAGATCGACCCTGCCGACTGGTGGGCGGTCGATATTCCGCGAATGGCAAAGATTGTGCTTATCATACCTGAATTGCGCGAGTGCAAGGGGGGAGTGTGGCTCGGTGCCGGAGTGGGACACTTCAAGGGGGGCAGCCTTGTCAAGGAAACAAAGTTCGCCCAGTATAACGGATGGCTTCTGCAGGGCTCGCGTCCGTGGCTGTTCTTTATACTGACCCAGTTGGGGTGGATCGGCTTTTTGTGGTATGTGATAGTCATAATCAAGGAGATCGGGTTGCGGAAAAGAAGCCTGCGACCTTTTTACAGGCAGATGCTTGCGATGATGACGGTGTGTCTGCTGATCATTCTGATGTATAACGACTCGCTGAGGCTGTTTAATTTCTGCGTCATGTTCTTTTTCCTGTCGCTGTCGTTGTGTTATTATGGCGACGGCAGTAAGGAGACTGACGTTCAGGGTACACCTCTTCCATACTGATCACTGATACTGATGGCTGAGAATAAGCGTATAGCGAAAAACACGGTTTTTATGGCTGTAAGAATGGCCATAACGATGGGCATAAGCCTGTATACCAGCCGTGTCGTGCTTGCCCAGCTCGGTTTTGTTGATTTCGGCATCTATAATGTGGTGGGCGCGGTGGCGCTTTTCATGGGCTTTTTCAACAGTGCCCTGGCCTATGCCATGCAGCGTTTCATGAATGTGGAGCTGGGACAGACAGGGGGGCGCGACATGCAGCGTGTTTTCTCGGCATGCTGTGTGTGCACGCTTATTGTAACCGGAGTGTTCATCGCCGTTGCCGAGGCTGGCGGAATGTGGTTTCTGAACAACCATCTGTCGATTCCTGCCGAACGGATGCACGATGCCCGCATTGTGTTTCAGCTGTCGTTGCTGATTGTTGCGTGCGAGCTGCTGAGAGTGCCCTACAATTCGTTGATCATAGCCCATGAGCGGATGGCGTTTTTCGCCTACAACTCTATTGTTGAGGCTGTTCTGAAGCTTGCCGTGGTTGTTTTGCTCATGATCGCCGGGGGCAACAAGCTTCTGATTTATGTAGGTTCGCTTGTGGGGGTGGCCGTGATTATAACGGGGGCATATGTGGTTTACTGCCGCCGTCATTTTCCCACGCTTAGGTTCTCGCTGGCGAGAGGGCGCGGAAAGGTGCGTGAGATCGGGAAGTTTGCCGGATGGAATCTTCTGACCTGCATATCCGATCTGGCCTTTCTTCAGGGCTCGCCTATAATTCTTAACATTTTCTTCGGCGTTACGCTCAACGCCACCATGGGAATTGCCAATCAGGTGAAAACGGCAGTCTATGCCATAACCCGCGGCATGCAGGTGGCCTCGAATCCTCAGATAATCCAGAGCTATGCGGCCGGAAACAATGTCGATTTCACCGGTCTTGTCGACCGGATATCGCGGCTGTCGTTCTATATAGTGCTGTTTCTTGGACTTCCGATCATTCTTAACGCCGGTTTCATTCTGTCGCTGTGGCTCACCGACGTGCCTCCCGACTGCGGGGTTTTCGTAAGGCTTATGGTGCTGTTCTGCATTGTCGATTCGCTCACGGCCCCTCTGTGGGCTGCCATGCAGGCCACCGGAAACATTGCGCGTTATCAGATTGTGATGAGTGCCGGATGGCTTATGAGCCTTCCTCTGATATGGGGCGGCTACCGTCTGGGCTTTCCGTCCTACTGGCTGCTGGCCGTGTGGTGTATGATCGACTTCGTGCTGTTGTGGATCAGGCTTTTCTTTAACGAGCGGTCGTGTGGCATAAAGGTCTCGCTCTATGTCAGACGGGTGTTGCTGCCTATTGCCAGGGTTGTTGTTGCAGGCGGTCTGTTACCGGTCATGGCGGCCTGTCTCGATCTGGCTCCGTTATGGCGTTTTCTGCTTCCCGGCACGGTTTCATCTCTGTCGCTGGGGGGCGCCATCAATTTTCTCGGCCTCGACAGTGCCGAAAGAGACGCCGTGAGAAAGGGTGTGTCAAC
>CAMWTV010000146.1 GCA_947177215.1 uncultured Muribaculaceae bacterium | reverse complement strand
AACCTGCGCCCCTACTGGAACCGCGACGGCTCGAAAACCATCGAAAGCCAGTTCGCAGCCGCCGACAAGGAATACGACACTCTCATCGACCGCTGCTACGAATTCGACAACCGCCTTATGGCCGAAGCCACCGAAGCCGGCGGAAAGAAATATGCCGAACTCTGCGCCCTCGCTTACCGTCAGACCCTCGCCGCACACAAGCTTGTAGAGTCACCCTCGGGCGAACTGCTCTGGTTCTCGAAAGAAAACGACTCAAACGGCTCGATAGGCACCGTCGACATCACCTACCCCTCTGCACCCATATTCCTTTACTACAACCCCGAGCTGGCCAAAGGCCTCATGAACTTCATCTATGAGTACAGCGAGAGCGGACGATGGAACAAACCCTTCCCCGCACACGACGTAGGCACATATCCCCAGGCCAACGGACAGACCTATGGCGGCGACATGCCCATCGAGGAAGGCGGCAACATGATCATAATCACCGATGCCGTATGCCAGCAGGAAAAAAGCGCCGAATACGCCAAAAAACACTGGAACACCCTCACAACATGGGTCGACTATCTGGTGGAGTATGGCCTCGACCCCGAAAACCAGCTCTGCACCGACGATTTCGCCGGACACTTCGCCCATAACGTAAACCTCTCGGCAAAAGCCATCGTAGCCATCGCCGCATATGCCCAGATGGCCGAAATGCAGGGCCTGACCGACGTTGCCGAGAAATATTACGCCATTGCACGCGACTATGCCGCAAAATGGGAACAGATGGCCAACGACGGCGACCACTACCGCCTCACATTCGACAAGGAAGGCACATGGAGCCAGAAATACAATCTGGTATGGGACAAACTCCTCGGTCTCGGCATCTTCCCCGAAAGCGTAATCGCCAAGGAACTCGAATACTACAAAAAATGCCAGAACCGCTACGGTCTGCCCCTCGACAACCGCGAGACATACACCAAGTCTGACTGGATTCTCTGGACTGCCACCATGGCCCCCGACCAAGAAACTTTCGAAACCTTCATCACACCGCTCCACGCGTTCTACAACGAGACAATCGACCGTGTGCCCATGAGCGACTGGGTGTTCACCGACTCGCAGAACCGCAGAGGCTTCAAGGCACGCGCCGTGGTCGGCGGCTACTTCATCAAGCTCCTTGACCACAAAGCCGGAAACAAATAACCGCAACTCTATCCCAACATGAAAAAACAACTGCTTGCACTTTCAGTGCTCATACCGCTGTGTGGCTTGTCAGCCACTGCGGCCCGCGAAATCTCCGGTTTCCGCGAAATAAAAATCGCCTACGGAGAAACCGCCGAGATAAACGGTGTGCCACAGGCCGAGCCCGACATTTATTATGTCGGGCAGCCTGACGGCACTTTCGAAGCCGTCAGACTCACAGTCACACCCCCCGTCAAACGGGCCGAGATGACAGTGCCATATCTCAGCAACAACACACCCGAATCGGTCTGCATCAACTGGAAATCAAATCAGAAAACCGACGATGCAGTGGTCAGATACGGCCTGTCGGCTTCAAGTCTCGACATGACATGCTCACCGTCAAACCGCAACTTTGGGCGCACCTATGTGTGGAACACTGCCCGCCTGGAAAACCTCGCCCCCGGCACCACCTACTATTATCAGGTTTCGGCAAACGGGAAACAGAGCGAGATCTACTCTTTCCGCACAATGCCACAGAGCGGATTCAACGGAAAGATCCGCGTTCTTCTGATCGGCGACCATCAGCGCAACGAACACTCCGACTACGAATGGCTTCTCAGCGCTGCCCGCCAGACCGTAGCCGAAAAATATGGCGAAGGCCCGATTGAGAACCATATCAACTTCATCCTCAACGACGGCGACCAGGTCGACGGCGGCTATATCGACCTCTACGAGGATGTCCACCTTTACAAATCACGCTCTGTGTCACCGTCGCTGGCAACCATGACAGCGGTCGGCAACCACGAATACAAGAACGATGCAGAGCTGAAATTCTACGACCTGCATTTCCGCGAATACGGCGCTCTCGAATATCAGGGCATAACCAGCGGCACATGCGGCTATTACGCCTATCAGACCGGAAACGTGCTTTTTGTCGTGATCGATTCCGATGCCCCGACAGCAACACAAAAGCTCTGGGTGCGCAAAGTCATCGCGGCCGCGGCCAACGATGACTCGGTCGATTTCATTGTCAGCGTGCAGCACCGTCCGCTCTTCGCCGAACAATACACCTACGACGTGTCGCCTTGGATGCTCAACGAGATAATGCCCATACTCTCGTCAACACCCAAACATGTGCTCAACTGCGCCGGACATCACCACCTCTATGCGCGCGGCCAGATGACCGACACTCCGGTCTATCACATAATCAGCGGCGGCGGAGTCGGCACATCGGCCGAAGGCTATGAACAGCTGTGGGGTGCGACTCCCGACAACCGCAACCACGAGGAAGTGCAGAAAACCATCGACCACTGGACATATCAGATACTTGAATTCGACGGCGCCACCAAAGAGATGACCGTGGAAACCTATTCCATCGGAAACTCGCGCATAGCCCTCGACAACGAGCTTGTTGACCGCTTCTCGCGCCGGATGGAGCCGGCCACTCTTCCCGAACAGCCCTCGATAGCCGAGGTCGACGCTCAGGCAACGCTCCCCTTCACATTCACACAGACCGGAAGCGGCAAGCCTCATTCCGTTCAGTATCAGATATCGGCAACCCCCGACTTCTCGACACTGCTCATCGACCGGCTCATAACAGCCGAAGACTTCTACGGCGCCGACTCCCGGTTCATGCCGCTCGACATAAACAAAGACACCGATCTGATGAAATTCACCGTCGAAAACGGGCAACTGTCAAACGGCACATATTTCATCCGTGTGCGCAACCGCAACTCGAATCTCGACTGGTCTGACTATTCGCAGCCGGTTGAATTCACCGTCGGCAACTCAGCCCCCGCAGCCACTGTAAGCGTCGGGGCCAGGTTCATCCGCTCCTCGTCAGAAATAAGCCTCTCTTACACCGGATCGCCTGTCGGAACCGACGCGTGGGTCGGCATCTATCGCGAAGGGCACCGTCCGGGCACAGCCGACCAGTCGGTGGCCTACGTCTACACCGATGCCGAAAACGGCACATGGAACTTCGCCGCACCCCAGCCGGGTGTCTACTTCGCCGTGCTGTTCAAAGACGGCGGCTACACCGAAATCTCTCCCCGCGTTTATTTTGTGGTCAGCGACAACTGCGACGACTCCGCAATTCCCGTCATCGAGACCGACCGCTTCGTCTATAACGTCGGGGAACCGGTTTCTGTAACCTATCACAACGCTCCGGCCATCAGCAAAGACTGGATCGGCCTATATTCCGACGGCGTGACACCCGTCAGCGGCAAAAGCCATTCATACCGCTATGTCGGCACCTCTCCCGAAGGCACTCTGGAGCTCAACACCAGAGAATGCCTCAACTACACATCTCCGGTAGCCGACGGCGTTTACTACATCGGATATTTCAACACCGACGGCTACTACGAATCAGCCGAACGCGTGTATATCGTTGTCGGAAAACCGGTGATTATCGACACTGACAAGCAGTCATACACCCCGGCCGACAACATCCGGGTGGTCTACGACGGCGCGCCCCCCTGCGAAGGCAACCGCATGGTGATAACCGACGGAGCCGAAGAAGTCCGGCAGATTCCGGCAACCGAAACCGGAGGCTACATCGACCTCGGGCAGCTACCGGCCGGCAGCTATGAGATACATATGGCCACATCGGGCGGCGAAGAGATCTCATCGCGTATAACAGTCGATGTCACCGGCTCCGATTCGCTCTGCAAGCTCTTTGCCGACACACCCACCCGGATAAAAGTTGTAGGAAACATGCTTTACGTAAGCTCTTCCGAACCTATCCTGACTGTCGACATCATGGCCCTCGACGCCACACCGGTGGCCTCGTTCCGCCAGGCTGCGGCATGCGAGTTCTCACACACGGTCGATGCGGCTCCCGGAGTCTACTTCGTCACCGTTACCCGAAACGTCACAAAGAAAATAGTTGTCAAATAAACCGCTGACAAACAACACAAACCGATTTTATTGACTAATTAAAATAATCTGATTATCGGATGAACAGACTTAAATCCTATGCGCTCATAGCGTTGACTGCCACAGCGGCAGTCAACGCTTTTGCGGTTGAATCACCGGTCGACTATGTAAGCACCCTTGTGGGCACACAGTCGAAACACGCCCTCTCTACAGGCAACACATATCCCGCCGTAGCCCTCCCCTGGGGTATGAACTTCTGGACGCCCCAGACCGGAAAAATGGGCGACGGCTGGGCATACACCTACGACGCCGACAAGATTCGCGGCTTCAAACAGACCCATCAGCCAAGCCCCTGGATCAACGACTACGGCCAGTTTGTGATCATGCCGGTCACAGGCAAGCCCGTGTTCGACCAGGACGAGAGAGCAAGCTGGTTCTCTCACAAAGCCGAAGTGGCCACACCCTACTACTACCGCGCCTATCTCGCCGACCACGATGTGGTCACCGAAATCACCCCTACCGAGCGCGCCGCGATGTTCCGCTTCACGTTCCCCGAAACCGACAACTCATATGTGGTGGTCGACGCTCTTGACAACGGCTCCTCGGTAACAGTCGACAAAGCCGCCCGACGCATCACCGGCTACACCACCAAAAACAGCGGCGGTGTGCCCGACAACTTCAAAAACTACTTCGTGATCGAGTTTGACCGCCCGTTCACCTACACAGCAGCCGTCGACAACGGCAACATCAACACCTCAGCCACAACCGCCACCGGAAACCACGCCGGAGCCATCATCGGGTTCAAGACCCGCAAAGGCGATGTGGTCACAGCCCGCGTGGCATCATCGTTCATAAGCCCCGAACAGGCCATGCAGAACCTCAAGGAGCTGGGCAACGACTCGTTCGACACAGTGAAAGAGAAAGGTCGCCAGACATGGAACGATGTGCTCGGACGCATCGAAGTCAACGACAACGACATCGACCGCCTGCGCACCTTCTATTCTTGCCTCTACCGCTCGGTGCTCTTCCCCCGCAGCTTCTATGAGATCGGAGCCGACGGCAAACCCGTTCATTACAGCCCCTACAACGGCGAAGTGCTCCCCGGCTACATGTTCACCGACACCGGATTCTGGGACACCTTCCGATGCCTCTTCCCCTTCCTCAACCTCGTCTACCCCTCGATGAACGTGAAAATGCAGGAAGGCCTGGCAAACGCCTACAACGAAAGCGGATTCCTACCCGAATGGGCAAGCCCCGGCCACCGCGGCTGCATGGTCGGAAACAACTCCGCCTCTGTCGTTGCCGATGCCTATCTCAAAGGGCTGCGCGGCTACGATGCCGAAACCCTCTGGAAAGCCGTTACACACGGCGCCGACGCGGTTCATCCCAATGTCCCCTCAACCGGTCGCCTCGGCCATGAATACTACAACAAACTCGGATATGTGCCCTACAACGTTGGCATAAACGAAAGCGCCGCGCGCACTCTCGAATACGCCTACGACGACTGGTGCATATACCAGTTCGGAAAAGCCCTCGGCAAATCGGCCAAAGAGCTGAAACCCTATGCACAGCGCGCACTGAACTACCGCAACCTCTTCGACAAGGAACACAACCTCATGCGCGGACGCAACGAAGACGGCTCATTCCAGAGCCCCTTCAACCCCCTGAAATGGGGCGACGCATTCACCGAAGGCAACTCATGGCACTACTCATGGTCGGTGTTCCACGACCCCCAGGGGCTGATCGACCTCATGGGCGGACGCGAGAACTTCAACCAGATGATGGATTCGGTAATGAACGTGCCGCCGCTGTTCGACGACAGCTACTACGGCGGCGTGATCCACGAAATCCGCGAGATGCAGATCATGAACATGGGCAACTACGCCCACGGAAACCAGCCCATCCAGCACATGCTCTACCTCTACAACTACTCGGGCGAGCCGTGGAAACCCCAGCACTGGGTGCTCGAACTGATGGACAAGATGTATCTCCCCACCCCCGACGGATACTGCGGCGACGAAGACA
>CAMWTV010000145.1 GCA_947177215.1 uncultured Muribaculaceae bacterium | reverse complement strand
ACACGATTCACAATAAAACGCTAACTTTGGATTTCGGGATCGGAACCACTAACCCTAAATCAGAGATGGCTACCACACGGATTGCCGCGATTATGCGCGCAGGGGCATTTTCCCCCAACCACATAGGCAACGACGCCACGATTATCAACACAGTGGCCGAGCAACTGCGGAAACGCGGATGCGAAGTCAACATATACAGCGAGGAGCAGTTCTGTGCCGGACGTGTGACAGAGGCTGTTATCATCAACATGTGTCGCGAACAGCGGTCAACCGAACTGCTGCAGCGGCTTGAGGATGACGGCGCGCTGGTCATAAATTCGGGCTACGGAATAGAGAACTGCATCCGTGAGCGTCAGGCACGCATTCTGGTGGGTAGCGGCATCCCTTATCCCGAAAGCATCATAGTCGACACCGACGAGGTTGTGAAACAGCGCCTTGTAAAGCTCGGCATGCAGCAGTGCTGGATAAAGCGCGGCGACTTCCACACCCAGCACGCCGAGGATGTGAGCTATGTGCGTTCGGCCCACGAAGCCCAGGATGTGCTTCAGGAGTATTTTCTGAGAGGCTTCCGGCGGGCTGTGATCTCGCGCCACCTGCCCGGAAAGCTGGTGAAATTCTATGGCGTGGCTGGCACGCCGTTTTTCAACTGGTTCTTCCCCTTCGATCCGGACGATGCCGGCAGAGGGAAAGAAGAGCACCGCCACACCGACGAACAGCTTAAAGCCATATGCGGCAAGGCCGCCCGCGAGCTGAATCTGGTGGTTTATGGCGGAGAGTGCATAATGGCCGACGACGGCTCGCTGTCGATAATCGACTTCAACGACTGGCCGAGCTTCGCTCCCTGCCGCGCCGAGGCGGCCGCAAACATAGCCAAAGCCGCGATCTCGGCGATAAAAGCCCGTAGAGAACCCAACCGAAACAAGTAACCGATGACCGAAAACCAACCTCATATCACCCCGGACGACAACACAGCACAGGAGAGCAACGCCACCGACGGCAAAAACCGGTCGGCGTCGGCCACCATGCGCAAAGCCGCCGACAAATTCATCAACGGAAAAGGGATTTTCACTTTTCTGCGCTCGTCGGTGTCATCGCAGATAGCCTCATGGACTGACATGGGGGTGTGTTTCGTGTTCTACGCATGGGTGTTCATCGGTATGGGCAAAGACCCCATGCGCTCGTTTCTGGCCACCGCCATCGGTCTGGTGGTGGGAGGCGTGGTGAACTGCTGCATAAACTATAAGTTCACGTTCCGCGCCGAAAACTGCTCGGTAAAGGCAGTGGCCATAAAATATCTGCTGATCTGGGGAGGAAGCTTTGTGCTGAACATTGCCGGAACCACCCTGCTCAACCACATTCTGCAACACTGGGAATGGCTGCGACACATAGGGATGCGCACCGACGGCATCTTCGCGTTCGCCCGACTGAGCGTGTCGCTGGTGGTGTCGCTGGCGTGGAACTATCTGCTTCAGAAAAACTTCGTCTACCGCCCGACAGGATTCGACCCCTACGCCATCAAGGCGGTCGATTTCCTCACCTTCAACCGACTGAACCGAAACAAAGAATCATAACATATCGCCCGACACCGCCTTTGAGGCGATAGCGGCCATTAAAATAACCAACAAAACAAAGATGAGTTCGAACAACATCTATAAGAAAGAACGCGACGGCATACAGCAGGGCATCTACCGCATAATCAACCCCTTTGTGCGTCTTCTTATCCGTATGGGCGTGACACCCAACATGGTAACTACCATCGGACTGCTCGGCAACATCGCCGCAGCCGCCATAATAGCCTATGCCGGCTATGACTCGCAGACAAACCTCACCCACCGGTTCGATCTGATCACCTGGGCCGGCGCGGTAACAATCGTATTCTCTCTTTTCGACATGCTCGACGGCCAGGTGGCCCGCCTGGGCAACATGGTGTCGCGTTTCGGCGCGCTCTATGATTCGGTGCTCGACCGCTACTGCGAGCTGTTTACCGTAGGCGCCCTGGCCTACTATCTGATAATGAACGGATATGTCATAGGCGCTCTCATCGCGTTTCTGGCCCTGGTAGGCTCGATAATGGTGAGCTATGTGCGCGCCCGCGCCGAAGGTGTAGGGCTCGAATGCAAGGTCGGTTTCATGCAGCGCCCCGAGCGTGTGGTTGTAACAGCCGCCGGATGCCTTTTCTGCGGCATATTCGGCATGGCCATGCCCGAGAAACCCGAGATCGCCCTCTATATTCTTGTAGCAGCCATGGCCGTGATCGCCGTGTTTGCCAATATCACAGCATTCGCCAGAGTGGATGTGTGCCGCAAAGGTCTCAAATAAAGCCTCGCAAGCAATGAAATTGCCATCACGCAAAGAAAGCCTCATAATGGCCGGGGTGTTAGGACTATGGCTGGCCGTAACGGCGCTCTGCGTCGGGTTCCGCCCCGAACACCTCTGGATCGGACTGCTGCTGGCAGTGCTGTTTCTCGCCACCGGGCTCACACGCCGCATGGTGGTGGCCCTGCTGCCGTTTATTGTGTTCGGCATATCTTACGACTGGATGAACATAGTGCACAACTATGAGGTCAATCCGGTCGACATCGAGGGGATCTACAACGCTGAGAAGTCGCTGTTCGGCATAGCCACATCAGAGGGAGTGTTGACCCCCAACGAGTTTTTCGCCCGTCACACATCGGCTGTAATGGACTTTCTCGGCGGCTTCTTCTATCTGTGCTGGGTGCCTGTGCCGATTCTGTTCGGCCTGTGTCTCTATTTCAACCGCCAGGAAAAGGCCTATCTGCACTTCGCCCTTGTGTTTCTGCTGGTCAACCTCATAGGATTCGCCGGCTATTACATCCACCCTGCCGCCCCGCCATGGTATGTGGCGCGCTACGGCTTCGATTTCATTCTCGGCACACCGGGCGACACCGCCGGACTGGGAGCGTTCGACCAGATGACCGGACTGGGCATTTTCAACGGCCTTTACGGCCGCAATGCCAATGTGTTCGCTGCCGTGCCTTCGCTCCACTCGGCCTACACTCTGGTGGCGTTCATCTACTCGCTGCGCTCGCGCACTCCGGGATGGATGCGCGCAGCCCTGGGAATCATCACCCTCGGCATCTGGTTCACAGCCGTCTACACCTCACATCACTACATCATTGATGTAACTCTGGGCATATGCTGCGCCCTGCTCGGCTTCATTGTTTTCGAGCAGCTGCTGATGCGCATCCCCTCATTCGCCCGTTTCATCACCCGTTACGCCGCATATATCGCGCCACGATAATACCCTACACAAAAAAACTGTTTATACTCCGCGATGCCGTTGCCGGCATTGCGACAGATTTTCACATGGCTACGTCGCTGAGTTAAACACTGTTAATTATTTGCATTTCGAGGCTTGATGTTATATATTAAGGCCAATCAACAAATAACACACATTACCAACAGCTACAAAACAGATCGCAACCATGAAATTACTTACCCATAACCAAATCTCATATATGAAAACAACAAAACTGATCATCGCACTCTTTGCAGTGTTGTTGAGTTTTTCTTCGTGGGCGAAAATCCACGACAAGGGAACTGTGTATAAAACGGCCGATATCGCGCCTAACTTCAACAACCTGGGAAAATATTATGAAAAACATGTGAAGTATCCCAAAGCTGGATGGAAGGAGGAACGTGTAGGCGCTGCCAACCTGCAGGCGGTGATCTGCCGCGACGGGAGTGTGACCGACGTGACATTCGTGAATGTAACGAGCGAGCCTCTCAAAAAGGAGTTGCTGAGACTGGTGGATAATATGACATGGTTTCCGGCCTACAAAAACAATAAACCGGTAAGCGTGGAATACAACATAATTGTAAAGCTCTGGGAAATAAGGGCAGGATCATACACTTTCAATGCCCCTTACGGCCTTGAGTATGTTACCCGCGACGCGCGCAAATGGATGAAACGCCTGAAAAAGAACAATGCCGACGCCTCAGCCGACGATGTGGAAACTGCACTTGACGCATTGGGAGAATCAGCTGACCTTTTTCCGGAAGACGCTCCTTCAACCATTGCCTATGCCCGATTGCTTACGGCAACCGGACGAGGCGCGGAGGCCGTAGAGGCGATGGACAGATGCCAGTCGGCCTATTACAAGTATTACTGGAGCCGCGACTCGGTTTTAGCATTGCTTCAGGATCACACCATACCTTTGAACCGCGCGTATTGGGATGGACGCGTAGAGACCGGAATCACCGCTTTCCGCGCCATGCAGCACCATATGAACGGTTCGGCCAAGGCCGATTCGGTTTATGACTACGCCATGCGCCTGATCGACAAACGGATCATCGACCATGACATAGCTTCGCTGAAGTCGGCCGACCAGGTGCATTATGCCAACCGGCACATTGAACTGATGACAAACAGCATAGTGTCGGAATGGTCGCGCGGGCGCATTCCGGTCGACCGCAATGCGCCTTCGTGGCAGCAGACCATACGGTTCTATAACGTAGCCACTCTAAGCCACAGCATCGGCTACTGGAACCGTAAAGGCCTGCTTGACAACGCACAGGTTTCGCAGCTCACCAGCCTGATAGAGCAGGAGCAGAACGAGATTGTGAACGGGAAGATGGCCAAAGGTGAGGTGAAGAACCTGTTTGGCGTGAAAGCCATGCTGATATGGATGCGCGAAGGCAACGAGGGAGTGAAGCGCTATCTGGCCGAAGTGCGGCAGGGAACCCCTTCAAAGGAGCTGCTGAAATATCTCGACCGGCTCGAGAAGAACCTCGACAGCAACGCGACAGTCATGGCCGACCGCCACGGGGTGATGCAGTCGCTTGTGTGCCTGCTGCCGCCACAGGATGCCGACGATGCCGCCCGCAAGGAGTTCTACAACCGCCGGCGCGCCGCCGAAAAAGTGTTTCCCATCGCCTGGATGATGAAATAATCCGGCAGATACAATCTGTCTGAAAGGCCATGTGTCAGAATGAAAAATTGCCTGTCACATGGCCTTTTTTATATCTCTATATATCTATGCACATACAAGCGATGTGAACACAAACAAACGAGACACCTTTAACAATATCGGCCCCAAACCCATTTAAGATTTGTTTTCATTTAATGCGGTCATATCAGTCAAATTTAACCTTAGTTCACCAAACAAGCCCTCAGTTAGCCTTAATTTACATATTTACACAAATATTTTCACTAAAATATTTTCACATTCCAGAAGTTATCTCTACTTTTGAGCCGTGTTTTTAGCAACAGCTCATTAAACACGTTTTAACATTTGCCCATAAATCAGCCATAACGCAACACTGCGGGCTATTTATCAGCCGGCAGTTTCAGAATTGACAGAGGCGGATGGAAAAACAAAGAAACGATTAAAACTTAATAGCACTTTTTAAACAGATGAGTAATGTAAAAAAAGCCGAAGGCAAACTCGGCGTAATGGTGGTAGGCCTTGGAGCCGTGACATCGACATTCATGACAGGCGTTCTCATGGCCCGCAAAGGCCTTGCAAAGCCCGTAGGCTCAATGACCCAGTATGACAAGATCCGTGTGGGCGAAGGCGCCGATAAAAAATATCTGAAATATAACGAGATAGTTCCCATCGCCGACCTCAACGACATCGTGTTCGGAGCATGGGACGTATATCCTGCCAACGCATATGAATCGGCCATCAACTGCGAGGTTCTCAAGGAGAAAGACATCAACCCTGTAAAAGACGAGCTTGAGAAAATCGTGCCCCTGAAGGCAGCTTTCGACAAGAACTATGCAAAGCGTCTCGACGGCGACAACGTGAAGACCTGCACATCGCGCTGGGACATGACCGAGCAGATCCGCGAGGATATCCGCAACTTCAAGAAAGAGAACGGTGTTGACCGCGTGGTTGTGCTCTGGGCAGCATCGACCGAGGTTTACGTTCCCGTAAACGAAAAAGTACACAACACTCTGGCCGACCTCGAGGCAGCCATGAAGGCCGACGATAAAGAGAACATCGCACCCTCGATGTGTTACGCCTACGCGGCTCTGGCCGAAGGCGCTCCCTTCATCATGGGCGCCCCCAACACCACCGTCGACATCCCCGCCATGTGGGA
>CAMWTV010000144.1 GCA_947177215.1 uncultured Muribaculaceae bacterium | reverse complement strand
CAAAGTCCCGCCCGCACACAAAGCTCCGTCGAAGCTTGTGCCAAGCCCCCCGGCAGCCACCGCTCCCCCAGGCGGAACCAGACGCCCCATCACCCCCACCTCGCGGTAATACCGGCTGGCAAAACGGGGCGGGATGCTTTTGCCCAGACGGCTTATCACCACCGCCGGAACAAACTCCACCTCCCAACCCTCGGCAAAATCAGGCACAAAAAGCGGCATCCCGCGCCTGACTATGGCCGAATCCGCAATAACCGTAGTCCTGAGGCAACCCGGATCAGCAACCCGGTCAGACGCCAGAGCGGCCAGAGCCTCTTCAGGCCGGTCGTTCCACATCCGTTCCACTGAAATAACCTTCATCCTCTCAGCCCTTCATTCTGTTATACATAACCGCCAGATGGGCATAGATCGAGGTATTGGAAATAACCACATCCTCAGGCGTGCTTATTCTGATAGGCGTAAAGTTCCATATGGCCTTCACACCACCCTCTATCAGGCGGTCGGCCACACTCTGGGCATGCTCCACAGGCACAGTGATTATCCCTATACCTATCTGCATCTCGCGGCAACGCTCCACAATCTCCGAAGAATCATACACCGGAAGCCCATGCTTGCGCGTTCCCGCCAGACGGGCGTCATTGTCGAATCCGGCAACAATCTCAAGGCCATAACGCGTCAGACCCGAATCCTGCATCAGCGCTCCGCCGAGCGATCCGGCACCAACAATCACCGCCCTGTGCTGCCTCTTGAACCCCAGAAACTCCTCAAGCTTGTGTTCGAGCAGCCTCACCTCATAGCCTATACGGGTCTTACCCTTGATGTCAAGAAACGACAGATCCTTGGCTATCTGCGAAGCATCCACCTTGAGCTCGCGTGAAATCTGGGTCGACGACACATATTCCACGTTACGCTCACGCAAAATCCCCACATAAGCCAGATACCACGGCAGCCGGCGCAACGCCGGTTCGGGAATCATATCTTTTCCTGGTTCCATTGTCTTTTATCTCTTCTTCTGATTCAGTCCCTTCCGCCACATTTTTCCGCAAAGTTACTAATTTTATTGCAAATCAGCGCTCTCGGGAGGGCAACCTTGCCACACGCCGGCATCACTCGGGGCCTATCCTGATCAACCATCCTGACACATCAGTTAACTCTCCTCCGTCACGGCAAGCTTCTTCGACATCGTGGAACTCTTCTCACCGCTGTCTTCATCCGATACCGTAGCACGGTAAAGATAAATTCCGCGGGCCACACGGCGGCCACCCTGGTCTGTCAGATCCCACGTCAGCGGCATCGAGGTGAACATATCGCTGCGACCCGTCTCCGTAGCCTGCCACAGACGCCTTCCCATCAGGTCAAACACCTCCACCGTAACCGTCAGCGAACGGTCTGGGCGGTCATGCGATATATAGAAATTCGCCTGGGTCGACACCGGATTAACATCCGTGTAAACATCATAAAGCGTCGGCGCGATCTCACGGGCCACACTGAAGCCCAGACTGGCCTCGGCCGAATTCGGAGCCGTATCCCACACCCTCAGACGCAGAGTGTGCCACCCTTCCGCAAGATTTTCGAGCGGATAAGCTATCGAACCGCCCGGCGTGCCGTCGGCAAACGGAGTGAAATAATCGGCAACATTCGTAAAGCACTTGTCACCGTTGTCAAGATAAATCGCCATCTGGTGACCCACCCCGGCAGTCGACAGATTTATCGCCCGGTCGTCATAAACCGTAGCCAGCAGCATCGGAGCCGAATTCACCTGCTGGCCGTCGCGGAACGACGGATGGTTCAGATACATCGTCTCTATCCACGGCGCCTTCGTGTCAGGCTCCGCATCCGGATCGGTGCCATACACATACAGGTCACGGCACACACCCACAGCCTCGCGGCCGTCGTCGGCGCTGGCATACAGGTTGAAGGTCGCCGTCCGGTAATTGTTCTCAACCTCGGCGGGCATAGCCACATTCATGGTGAACTCGCCGTTCACAACCTTCGCCGTTCCCGCAAACAGACGTCCCCCCGGCTTGTCTATCGTAAGCTGGAGGCCGTCATCCTCCCCGCCGCGGCCAAGCGTGGTCACACTCTGCTCCGCATCATATAGCGTCGCGTTGACCATCCCGTTGAAATCGCTCATCGGAGCGCCCGTGGCGTCGGTAACCACCCCCTTCACGGTGGTCTGCTGCCGCGCCATAAGCACAGCCGGCGACTCGGCCGTAGCCACATCCTCCACCCGGGTCCCCGCAACCTCACTCAGCACCACACGGTTCGACGGCATAGCCATCCTCATCGCAGGGTCGCCCATAAGCACATAGCGCAGCTTGTTCGTGTCCGAACGGTCTGACGCCTCGCGTCTGTAGTTGTTCTTCGCCCGACGGTAGATCTCGCCTATCGTGCGCAGACGGCCGTCGGCATCTCGGCCGAATATCTCATGACCGAACGACTCCGACAGATAACCGTTGTTGGCTATATACACCGGACGGGTGGCGCTTATCACCGAGATAACACCTCCGTTCGGATTCTTGAACAGAATCTCTGCCCCCGATGCCGTCGAGGCGTCCCATCTCAGAAACTCACAGGTCGCCGCATAAAGCACCGGCCAGTGGCGCAGATAAAACGCATTGACATCGCGGAAAGTAACCAGACTCTCACCCGTCAGCGACGTCGGGCTGCCGTGACCCTGATACGACCACCACATCACACCCTCGTCAAGGGCACGATAAAACTGGCTGCGCCCCTCCTCGCTCACATTGGCAACAAGCTCGAACTCGTCGATATACACCTTCCGGTAGAACGCATCGCCACCCCCGGCGCTCTTTGTCATATTCTCCCACATCTTCTCGGCATCCTTCATATGCACACCCTTGTCAAGGTCGTCGGCGGTAATGATCACACCGTTTTTCCACGTCCCCTGCGGAGAGCGGTTTACATAGGCGAAAAGCTTGTCGACACACGCCTTGGCGTCATCGGCCGATGTTGCCGGAATGCGCCCCACGGCAATACTCAGCTGGTCGCGCCCCACATTCACACCCGAGCCATCTTCCAGAAAACCCATGATGTCGTCGGTCATGTATGAGTCATTGTCATTCAGCCCCTTGTCGGTAAACCACGCCGGCAGCATCGGATAATTCAGAGCCTGGATCTTAGCCGTCTTGCGGCGTATGTCATATGTCGGACGGCTGAAAAACAGCGCATAACGCAACGTCCGCTCACCGGTCTTGCCCCGGTCATACATCATCTTGAGCAACTTGCGGAACGCCTGGACATCGGCCACTCCCGACGAGAATTCGTTATACACCTCCTGAGGGGTCAGCACCACCACCTCCATCTTGTCCTGCTCGTCCGAACGGTGAAAATCAGCTATACGCTCTGCCTCCGACTTCCATTCGCCCGGAGTAAAAATCACCATATCCGCCGTGGCGAGTCCGTGGAGGTTCTGGTTCCTGACATTCTCTACAAACACCGGTTGAGGAAAACGCCCGTCAGGCTCCCACGCGGCGAACGTCCGGTTGCCCGAACCGACTCCGCTCCACGACATCACACCGTTGCGAGCCTCTGCCGTCACACGGCTCACTGCCTGCGCGTCTGTCACATGCCACACACGCGTCTGCGCTCCGGCCCCGGCAAGGGTCACCGTGCGGTCGGTCGAAGCCAGATAGAACGTCAGGCTTTTGCCGGCCGGAAGTCTCAGCTCCCTGGGATAATTCACGGCTATATAGTTCAGGTTCGCCAGCTGCATCGTGGCAGTGCTTTTGTGCGTTATCCCTATTGTCATGTTCTCCGAGCTTACAGTAAACTCCCTGCGGCCCGTAGCCTGGTTGCCGTGCGAATACTTGTCGGTCACCTTGCTGATATTGTCTCCCGAAACCGGCTGAAGCGCCTGCCCGTTGACAGTGAAACTCAGACTGCTTGATCCCGTGACCGACTTCGCCACAAACGTGGTCTCCATCCTCACCGGATACGACGCCACAAGCCCCGTAAGCGAGAACTGGAATGTGCGGGTAGGCGTGTATCTGAAATCCTCGCCCACAAGCAGAAAACCGGCCTCGCCGGGCGACTCCAGATCCTGCTCGTGATACAGACGGTCATAAAACACCGTCGGCTCCGAACCCGACGAACCTGCGCCGGCCACAACCTGACGCGGCTCCGCACGTTCCTCGTCCACATCGCTGAGAAAATAATATCCCCTGTCGGTAAACGGGTTATGCGCCGGCACAAAATAGCCCGCAGCGCTCTGCGCCCACTCCACAGGCCCTTCGGCATAAAAATACACCCCTTTTCCTCCTACCCATTCCGAAGCGGCCTGAGGCAGATCGTCGATATAATTGCTGTCAAGCAACTCCGGCAGCCGTTTGCCTCCGTAACCATACACCTTGACCTTCTCTGGATTGCTGAACCCCCACCCTCTGAGCGCGCTCTCGCTTATGCAGTGCATACCCGACTCATCCACAGCAACTCGCACCCACTTGCCGCTGTTCAGCTTCGAAGTCGGCGCATATGTCTCCGGCGCCAGGGCATACACACAGTCGGCGCCAGCCAGAGCCATGCACACAGTCAAAGCCAGAGCCATGACCCCGCGCATCTCCGCAGCCCCCCGCCTCATAGCGGCCATCCTGTGTCCCATATATTTAACCATTTTAAATTCAGACATCTTCATGCCTTAATATAACGCCGTTTCCAACGAAATATTGTGCCCGCCCGAAGCCGTCACACACCTCACAAGCAAGGCCGTGTGCCGGAATCCTCGATCCCGGCACACGGCCCTGTTTCATATCCTCATGAAGAGGTGGTTCTCACACAACCCCCTGCGCCATCATGGCACGGGCCACCTTCATGAATGCCGCCACATTTGCGCCATTCACATAGTTCACATATCCGTCGGCCTCGGTGCCGTGGGCCACACACTGCTCATGAATATCCTTCATTATCTCTCTCAGGCGGTTGTCAACCTCTTCGGCAGTCCAGCGCATCATCTGCGAATTCTGCGCCATCTCCAGACCCGACACCGACACTCCCCCGGCATTGGCGGCCTTTCCGGGAGCATAAAGAATCCGCGCCTTATGGAACTCCGCTATCGCCTCAGGCGTCGAAGGCATGTTCGCCCCCTCGCTCACGGCCATACATCCCGCCGCGAGAAGCGCTCTGGCATCATCCCCGTCAAGTTCGTTCTGCGTTGCCGAAGGCATCGCTATGTCACAACGCTCCACATGCTTCCACACACGTTCGCGCTCATAATATTCACATCTGTCCTTATGCCCCTCGGCAAACTCGTAAAGCCTGCCGCGGTAAAGCATCTTCAGATCCATGATCTCCTCGAAATCCTTCTGCGACATCCCCTCCGGAAACACCAGCGCCCCGTCGCTGTCGCTCATCGATATGACCGTAGCCCCCAGACTCAGCAGCTTCTGCGCCGTATAGAGGGCCACATTGCCCGATCCCGAAACCGCCACACGCTTCCCGGCGACACTGTCACCCTTTGTGGCGAGCATATTACTCAGAAAATACACATTTCCGTAGCCCGTTGCCTCCGGCCTTATCAGCGAGCCGCCGAAATCAAGTCCCTTGCCCGTAAATGTTCCCGTAAACTCACGCGTCATCTTCTTATACCATCCGAACATATACCCCACCTCGCGGCCCCCTACGCCGATATCCCCCGCCGGAACATCTGTCTCAGGCCCGATATGCCGGTAAAGCTCGTTCACGAAAGCCTGACAGAAACGCATAACCTCCATATCGCTCTTCCCTCGCGGAGAGAAATCGCTGCCACCCTTCGCGCCACCCATCGCGAGCGTCGTCAGCGAGTTCTTGAAAGTCTGCTCGAAAGCCAGAAACTTGAGAATAGAAAGATTCACCGATGAATGAAAACGGATGCCGCCTTTGTAAGGACCAATCGCGTTATTGTGCTGCACCCTGTAGCCCATATTGTTGCGCACATTGCCGTTATCGTCAACCCACGATACCCTGAAACTTATTATCCGGTCGGGCATACAGAGCCGTTCAAGCAGATTCACTTTCTTGAACGCCGGATAACTGTCATACACATCGGCGATAGAATTAACAACCTCTTCAACTGCCTGGAG
>CAMWTV010000143.1 GCA_947177215.1 uncultured Muribaculaceae bacterium | reverse complement strand
CGAACTCGCGACCCTCAGCTTGGGAAGCTGATGCTCTACCAACTGAGCTATTACCTCAGGTTTTCAGGGCAAGTTGCCGGCAGGTGTGGCTACCGGTATTGCGGCAACAAAGTTAGAGAAAGTTTTCGAGATGACAAAATAGAAACTGCAGGTTGTTGAAATTTTTGTAATTTTGCATGCGTTTGGATGGGGTGTCTGTCAAAAAATCAGCAACGTCAGAGCGCGCGAATGGGATTTTGGTAGTTAAAGCCGCAACGCGGGTAGTGGTGGCTGAAGGGCTTTATCTATTTTTGTTGAAAATTGTTATACCGACAGGAGAAGATAGCCGGTTATACCCCTTTGGGGGGCTCATGATTGATTCCCTGAACAGAAAGGGGGATGGATCAGGCGGATTACTCCGACAGCGCATGGCGGGAGCGATGTTTCGGGCTGTGACTACGGAAAATAATTTTCAACTGTCAGCTAATTATGAGAAAGATTGATATGGACGAGATGAAAGTGGTGGAGGGGATGGAATTCGGTGGCGAAAGAGCTTTGTTCGCTGTGAAGAATGTTATGCTGAAGGGGTGCACATTTCATGTGGGAGAATCGGCTCTGAAGCGGACTGAAAATATTGTGGCGGAGGGATGTGTGTTTGAGGGGAAATATCCGTTCTGGCACACCGACAATTTCCGTGTCACCGACTGCCGCTTCACTCCCGGAGCGAGAGCCGCGTTATGGTATTCCCAGAATCTTGAGATGAAACACACGCGTGTGGATGCGCCGAAAATGTTTCGCGAGATGGATCATCTGCTGCTTGAGGATGTGGAGATTCCCGACGCGCAGGAAACTCTGTGGAGCTGCCGCGATGTCAAGCTCCGTAACGTGACGGTAAAGAACGCCGACTATCTGTTTATGCACAGTTCGGATATAGATATCGACAATTACCGTCAGCAGGGCAATTACTCGTTTCAGTATTGCCGCAACGTTGTTATCCGCAATGCTGTGATCGATTCGAAAGACGCTTTCTGGCAGACCGAGAATGTTACAATCTATGACTCGGAGCTTTCGGGCGAATATCTGGGATGGCATTCAAAGGGGCTGAAGCTTGTGAGGTGCAAGATCAACGGCACGCAGCCGCTATGCTACGCCACCGGGCTGATGATGGTTGACTGTGTGATGGGCGACGAATGCGATCTGGCTTTCGAGGACAGCGATGTGCAGGCCACGGTCAAGTCGGCGGTGGTGAGTGTGAAGAATCCGCGTTCGGGTAATATCAAGGCTGTGGCTGTCAGTGAGGTAATCATTGACAAGAACCAGCTTGAGCCCGGCGATTGTGTGATAGAGACTGAAGTGTGATGGGATATAGTTTCGACAGGCCGGTTGACCGGCGGGGGAGCGGATCGTATAAGTGGGACTCGGCGGATGACACCCGGGTGTTGCCCCTGTGGGTTGCCGATATGGATTTTCAGACCGCGCCGGTGGTTATCGAGGCGCTCAGGCGCAGGGTTGATCATGGCGTTTTCGGCTATACACTGGTTGACGACGGCTATTACGATGCCCTTACGAAGTGGTTCCGGCGCCGCCACGGCTATGAGATTGCCCGTGACAGGGTGATATATACTTCGGGTGTTGTTCCGGCTCTGTCGGCGATTATAAAAGCTTTGGCCGCCGAGGGGGATGGTGTTATTGTTCAGACTCCGGTTTACAACTGTTTTTTCTCATCGATAAGAAATAACGGATGCCGCATTGTAGAGAACCCTTTGAAGCGGGTGGATTTTTCAGACGGCACTTTCTCTTATGAGATGGATTTCGACGACCTCGAGGCTAAGGTGAGAGAAACGGGAGTGAAACTGATGCTGTTATGCAACCCGCATAATCCGGCGGGACGCCTCTGGAATCGCGCCGAACTGACACGGGTCGCCGAGATATGCCGCAGGGCGGGGGTGAGGGTTGTGAGCGACGAGATTCACTGTGAGCTGACCAGGCCCGGAAGCGATTATGTGGCTTACGGGATAATTGACCGGGAGGTTAACGGTGACGCGCCCCAGGGGGTGGTGTGTCTGAGTCCGTCGAAGGCGTTCAACACCGCAGGCCTCCAGATCGCCAACATCGTGTGTCCCGATAAGGAGGTAATGGCTAAGATTGACCGCGCCATCAACATCAATGAAGTGTGTGATGTCAATCCCTTCGGCGTGGAGGGGCTCAAAGCGGCCTATTCAGCCGAGGGAGAGGAGTGGCTTGGCGCTCTGCGCGAGTATCTTTGGGGGAACTATGACTTTTTCGCCTCATTTATGCGCGAACAGTTGCCGATGTGTGGTTTTACACGTCTTGAGGCCACCTACCTGCCATGGATAGATGTATCGTTTACAGGAATCCCCTCGGAGGAGCTGGAGGAGAGACTCAAACAGGAGGCCAAAGTGTGGGTGAACTGCGGGGAGATGTATGGCAAAGATGGATTCATACGCATAAATCTTGCCTGCCGGCGCTGTGTGCTTGCTGAAGGGCTTGCCCGGATAGCGGAATGGATCAATAAACACAGAGCGGTTTAGGTTGGTTGACAAAATGGTATGAATCGGTTTGATGGCTTAACTTTCACAGCTTACTTATAGTGCTAAAACTTATACAGACAGGCGCTCCATTGAATTTCCGTCAGCGGCTCAAGCTGACGGCCCAGTTGTCGTGGCCTGCCATAATGGCCCAGTTGTCGAGCATCATGATGCAGTATATCGATGCTGCCATGGTTGGGCGCCTCGGCGCCGACGACAGCGCGTCGGTGGGTCTGGTTTCGACCAGCCTATGGCTTTTCTGGGGCATATGCTCGGCCGCAATGGTGGGGTTTTCAGTTCAGGTGGCCCACCGCATCGGTGCCGCCGATTATCATGGTGCGCGGAAAGTGTTG
Source organism: uncultured Muribaculaceae bacterium (assembly GCA_947177215.1). Classification (GTDB taxonomy): domain Bacteria; phylum Bacteroidota; class Bacteroidia; order Bacteroidales; family Muribaculaceae; genus UBA7173. The sequence continues at coordinate 3,230 of CAMWTV010000143.1, read as the reverse complement.
CGTCAGGGAATTGTTTCTGCCCTGGCTTTCGGAACGATGATAGCCGTTGCCGGTATCTTGATAGCGAGGGAGTTGCCCGTGTGGCTCGGGGGCACGGAGGCTGTGTGCGGCAAAGCGTCGTTATATTTCCTGGTGTTTGTGTCAGCTCTGCCTGTGCTTACCCTCAACTACCTGGGCAGCGCGGTGCTGCGGGCTTCGGGCAACATGAAGATTGCCGGGGGGCTTAACATGATGATGTGTGCTCTCGACGTGATTTTTAATTTTTTCCTTATTTTCCCGACAGGCAACGTTACACTTTTCGGTGTGGAGGTGACTGTTCCGGGAGCCGGACTCGGTGTTCTCGGAGCTGCGTTGGGCACAGTGTGTGCCGAGATTGTCACGGCTTCGGCTGTGATGTGGTGGACGTGTCGCCGTCAGCCCGAACTTGCCCTCTGGGGGCGCAGGGCGGTGAAGGAACGTAACGGCTGGCGGGAGTTTCTGCCAACAGGGATGGTGCTCCGCAACGCGCTTAAAGTGTCGGCTCCGATGAGTCTCGAGCATGGAGTGATCTGCGGCGCCCAGATTATGGTCACTGTCATTGTTGCCCCGCTCGGGGTTATGGCCATCGCGGCCAATTCGTTTGCTGTCACGGCCGAGGCTCTATGCTATATGCCGGGCTACGGCATAGCCGATGCCGCCACAACGCTGGTTGGACAGAGCTATGGCGCCCGCCGCAAGGAGCTTGCCCGTCAGTTCGGTTATCTCACCGTAGGGCTGGGCATGGCGGTCATGACCATTATGGGGGTGATAATGTGGATTGGTGCTCCGGCGGTTATGTCTATGTTGTCGCCGGTGGAACAGATCAGGCAACTGGGCACTTCGGCTCTGCGCATCGAGGCATGGGCCGAACCGATGTTTGCCGCCTCGATAGTGGCTTACGGAGTGATGGTGGGAGTCGGCGATACCATTGTGCCGGCGGTGATGAATTTTTCGAGCATCTGGCTTGTACGATTGCCGATAGCAGCGATTCTGGCCCCGACCATGGGGTTGAACGGTGTCTGGCTCGCCATGTGCATCGAGCTTTGTTTCAGGGGGCTGATATTCCTGTATCGCCTTGTGCGTGGAAGCTGGCTGAAACATGGCCTCAAGACGGCTGCCGAAGAGGTTGTGTTTCCGACAGATGTCTGATCTCCGTTGTCAGTCGGCCAGGATTTCGGCCGGGGAGACGGGGATACGTACAGTGGCGCCGTTTACATCCTGCCACACCATGACTATGCCCATTCCGGCCTGTCGCAGGGCCATAAGGCCGTCGTGGAATTTTGGGTCGGCGGCGGCGTTTGTTCTGAATTCGTCTATAGCCGAGGTCTGCAGCTGAGGTATGTCATCCTGTTTGATCGCGGCAAGATTGATGAACGGACGGCAGAGAAAGGTTATTACCAGCTGGTTTTCAATGATCTCAGCTTTGGAGTCGTCGAAAAGCCCGGTTTGGGCCTCCTTTGCACGGAAAACAGGAGAGTTCAGCTCATCGACCATGCGGTCGATGGCCGCCGGTCGCGACGAGCATGAGGCGAGAGCCATAGCAGCCAAAAGCGCCATGGCCGTGGTTCTGAGTTTTCGCATTGTCACTGAGGTGTTATAAAACTGACTCGAGAGCACATGCGAGCTGGTCGGGGCACGATGTGCCTTTGTTGCCGCATCTGATGCCCTTGCACCGGTCAATGACGTCGGTTATCTTCATCCCCTTGGTCAGAGCGCTGATTCCCTGTGTGTTGCCGTGACATCCGCCGAGGAAAGATACATTTCTTACTATGCCATCGCTGACTTCGATGGTGATTTTACGTGAGCACGTGCCCTGGGTGTTGTATTCAAAAATCATTTCAGAGATAAATTGTTATATTGGTAGTATCGGTCGATTCAGGCCGCGTGAAACAGCCGGAGCATTCCCGACGAAAAGATAACGCAAAATTAAGAAAATATCAGGAATCACGGAACAGAAAACAAAAAATGCCCGGATGTCCGTCGGCTTTTAAACCAAGTTGCCGGTCGGGTGTCTAAAAAACAATATTAACAACAACGAAGAGGAGGAACTGACTTATGAAAAAGATTTTACAAAGCGTAACAGCATTTCTGATAGCTTTCGCTATGGTTGGCGCTCCGGTTGCCGAAGCCCAGACCCGCGGACGCGCAGGCCACGCCGAGCGTAGCGGCGCTACTTCGGCAAACAAAACTCCCTCCTCGCGTCCGGCCTCAGGCGGAAGCCATGGACGCCCCGGTAGCAGTGCCGGAAACAACACCGGCAGCAGCCGTCCCGGGGGCACGAATAACGGAGGGCAGCGCCCCGGAAATCCCGGGAATGGCGCAACCCGTCCCGGCGGTGCAGGAAACGGAAACCATCAGCAGCGTCCGGGCAGCGGTGGCAATCAGCACAACCGACCGGGGCAGGGCAGTCAGGGCGGCAACCGTCCTACAACGCCTAACCGTCCGCCGTCGACACCGCCAACCGGAAACAATCGTCCGGGAAATCGTCCCGGAGGTGCACAGCGGCCTCCTCAGCCTCATCGACCCGGAGGAAACCGCCCGGGATATCACCGTCCGACCCCTCCTCCCCCTCCACACCGTCATGATTTCGGCTATCGCCATCATGTGCCGTTTTTCATGAACTACCGCAGGCCACTGCCACCTCCGGCATGGCATTACCGCAGCGGTGGCCCCGTGTTCGGCACCATTCTCGGCGTAGCGCTCGGCACAGCCCTGACAGCCTCGATAAACAGCCTGATAAACAGCGGTTACACAGTGTGCAGTTATGGCGACGATGTGGTGTATCTGCGGAATGTTCCCCAGATGAACTATAACTGGCCTGACGCGGCGCTTTACTATAACAACGGCGTGTTGTGCGGGTCGCAGTTCACATATCCCACGGCATATTATGACATGAGCCGCTACAACAACCTGTATAATGTGTTCACAACCCAGTTCGGTGCTCCTGTGCAGACATCATTCCAGGGCGGAGTCAGATCGGCATCGTGGTTCGGGGCGGGCAACCGCTATGTCACCTTGTCGTTCGGCCTGAACGGAGGTAGCTATTACACCACTCTCAGTTTCGGGAACTGACGTCTGACCCAGGCTGGGAGCAGGGGGAGAGAGGTTTTGACTAAATTATGAGAGATTACCGTGACTGACAGAAAACTGAAATCGAATCAGAAATCAGGATGGGAAACCCTGCTTGTGGCGGGGCTTCTCATCCTTACATT
>CAMWTV010000142.1 GCA_947177215.1 uncultured Muribaculaceae bacterium | reverse complement strand
GCGGCAACCGCCTGTATATCTGTTTGTTGTAAAACAAACTGTCAAACTTGGGAAGATAACTCAAAATCAGCGGAAATTCGTTATCTTTGCACATCTAATTATGCCCTGATGCGTGAGTTTTGACGGGTTTTTACTGAATGTGATAAAATGACAAGAAGAATTACTGGACTTATTGTTGCTGTTTGCTGTCTGGGTGTTTTTTCGTGCGGTGCATACAGGCTGATGCTTAGAAACACCGATGGCTCGGAACGCTTTGTGGAATTGTCAGACAAACTGGCAATGTCGGTTGAAGGGGATAATCTGGTGGTGCATTCGCCCGACGGGCGTGTAGAGTGCGAACTTCCGGCGCTTCACGGATTCCGCTATGTTGAGAACACATCGACCGGCACCCTTTCGGTGGCCGATGACTGCAGTGTGACGATCGGCAGCGACTGCATGACGGTTGCCGTGGGCGACAATGGCGCGCTTTGCGAGGTTATAGATATGTCGGGTGTGGTTGTGCTGAACCAGCGTGTGGCCGGACAGGAAACAATTTCTTTCAGCCGCTTTCAACAGGGTGTGTATGCGGTTCTGATCGATGGTGTTACAATAATGAAATTTGCAGTCAGATGAAAATTATAAAAAAGATGCTCCCCATGCTGATGCTGGTGTCGGGGTGCTTTGCCGTTTCGGGCCGCAATCTGCTTGTGTATCGCAACGACAGGCAGTTCAATATGGTCAAGCTTGATGAAAACACAACTTTCGAACACCGTCTGGGGCAGGATGGCGACTTCCTGACTTTGAGCGAGAATGGCGCCGAGACAGCCGTGCCTCTGGGGGCTGTCGACTCTTGTATAGTGCGTCACAGCGACATACCTGTGCTCCGGTTTACTTTTCCGGATCATCCCGACCGTTTTCAGGTGTGGGACAAGGAGGAGTATATCACGGCCATACTGAATATAGATGGCAACGGTTATGCCGAAGATATTGCCGATCTGACGCTTAATATCAAGGGGCGCGGCAATTCGTCATGGTCGAAGCCCAAGAAGCCGATGCGTCTGAAACTGCCTGCCAAAGCATCGCTATGCGGGTTGAAGAAGGCCAAAAGCTATGTGCTTCTGGCCGACTATCTCGACAATACGCTTATGAAAAACGCCGTGACATTCTGGCTGGCCCGCAGGCTCGGAGTGCCGTGTGCGAACTCAGGTGTGCCTTGTCATGTATATATCAACGACCGTTATACCGGGGCATTTCTCTTGACTCATAAAGTTGGCATCAACGGCGCGAGTGTGGATATAGAAGAGACCGAGGGGATGCTTTTCGAGCTTGGAGTTGAGTATGACGAGAAATACAAGTTCCGCTCGGAGATTGACAATCTGCCTGTGATGGTGAAAGATCCCGATTTCGACGAGTTGTATGAGGATGATCCGACGGGGCCGACACCCGAAGAGCGTCTGGCTGTGTGGGAGGCCGATTTCAACAAGGCTGCCGCCAGCGCCGAGTATGGTGAAGGATTTGACGAATTCGATCTCGACTCGTTTGTGAACTATCTGCTGGTGAACAACGTAGTGGGTAACGACGAGATAGGATACCCGAAAAGTCTGTTTATCCACAAGGGGGCCATAGCCGAGGGTGAACGTTATAAATTCGGCCCGGTCTGGGACTTTGACGCAGCCTTCAACCGGTTGTCGCCTGCGGGTGATTCGTATGCTGAAATCTCGGCCGATGCACCGCTGTGGCTCAACGGTCTGTTCAGGGCTCTGGTTGATAAGCCAGAGTTTGTGGAAGCCTATAAGGCCCGTTTCGAAGTGTTTGAGAAAGAGATTCTTCCGGAGATGCTTGCTTTTATCGACGAGTATTCGGTGCTTATAGAGCCGTCGGCACGCCTTGACGGTTGCCGCTGGCCCGATTTTGAGTCGTATGGATGGATTTGCCGCACACCTGCGTTTGACAACAAGGAGGCGGTGAAGAGTCTGAAAGAGTGGATCGTTGCCCGTTCGGCATTCTTGCGCTCGCGCATTGAGAGCGGTTACGCTTATTGAGAGTGCATGACCGCCGGGTGTCGTGTTGCCTGAATCTGTCATTGAGTCACTGACTGGAAAAAAGTGACGGGCGAGTTGTCGGAAACAGGATAATATTGTAATTTTGTAATCCGTTATGAAGAACGGTTTCGACAACGAGAAATATCTCAGAATTCAGTCCGAACACATCAAAGAGCGTATCGCTCAGTTCGGCAACAAACTCTATCTTGAACTTGGAGGCAAACTTTTCGACGATCATCATGCAAGCCGTGTGCTTCCGGGTTTTCAGCCCGACAGCAAGTTGCGGATGCTCAGTCAGCTGAGTGACCATGCAGAGATCGTGATTGTGATCAGCGCCCTTGATATTGAAAAAAACAAAGTGCGCAACGATCTCGGCATCACATACGATATGGATGTGCTGAGGCTGCGCACCGAGTTCATGAACCGTGGGTTCCTTGTAGGTTCGGTCGTGATAACCCATTATAACGGGCAGTGCAGCGCCGACGCGTTCCGCCGCCGTCTGGAGCGTATGGGAATCACCACTTACAGGCATTATACCATCGAAGGGTATCCCACCAATGTGGCATTGATAGACTCTGACGAGGGGTTCGGCCGCAACGATTATGTGGAGACATCGCGCCCGCTTGTTATTGTCACGGCTCCCGGCCCGGGCAGCGGCAAGATGGCCGTGTGTCTCAGCCAGCTTTACAACGAGCATAAACGTGGGATAGAGGCGGGGTATGCCAAGTTCGAGACTTTCCCTGTGTGGAGTCTTCCGCTTAAGCATCCGGTCAATATTGCCTATGAGGCGGCTACCGCCGATCTCAACGATGTGAACATGATTGACCCGTTCCATCTGGAAGCTTACGGAAAAACCGCAATCAACTATAACCGCGACATTGAGATTTTTCCGGTGCTGAACGCTCTTTTCGAGGGCATCTACGGCGAGAACCCCTACAAGTCGCCTACCGACATGGGTGTGAACATGGTGGGTTTCTGCATAAGCGATGACGAGGTTTGCCGCGATGCTTCCAGAAATGAGATTATCCGCCGTTATTACACCGCGCTCAACAGGCTTGCCATGGGCGACGGCAATGACGCCGAGGTCAATAAAATCAGCCTTCTGTTTCAGCAGGCCAAGATCGACACTTCATATCGCAGGCCAACAGTGGCTGCGAAGGAGAGAGCCGAGCGCAGCGGGCGTCCATGTTCGGCCATAGAGCTTGCCGACGGCACTATTATCACGGCCGAGTCGGGCGACCTTCTCGGGCCGAGCGCCGCTCTGATTCTCAATGCGGTCAAGCATCTGGCGGGGATAGACCATTCGGTTAAGCTTATCCCGCAGGATATGATAGAGCCTATCCAGCACACGAAGACCAATTATCTGCGCAGCCGCAACCCGCGCCTTCATACCGATGAGGTGCTTGTGGCGCTTTCTGTTCTCAGCACACATGATGAAAACTGCCGCAGGGCGCTTGAAAAACTGCCCGATCTCAATGGCTGTCAGGTTCATTCAACCGTTATGCTCGGTGAGGTTGACCACAAGATTTTCAAGAAACTTGGCGTTGGTCTTACCTGTGACCCCGTGAGAAAGAAATAAGATTGGATAATACGGACATTCCGGCTTCCGGGAACATGCTTTGCGGTGTGTTCCCGTTTTTTTATGCTGACTGAGAGGGGGCGTTCTGTTATTGACAAAACCTTATGGCTGCCCGATGCGTTGATAACGTTGAAACATAAACGAAACAACGAGGAGATGGAACAGATTATCAAGCATTTTACAGACGATGACCTTTATAAGTTCACCATGTGCTGCGCCGTTATCGACAACTATCCGCGCGCCATGGTCAAGTATTCGTTTATTGACCGCGACAATACGGTTTATCCCGAAGGATTCGCCGCGGAGGTGAGCGCCCAGATCGCCATGCTCGAGAATCTGTCTATAACCGACAGCGAGATAGCGTTCATGCGTCGCCGCTGCAGCTATATTCCCGACTGGTTTTACACATTTCTCAAGGGGTTCCGCTATGACCGGCGATGGGCAACGGTAAGCCAGGATGCGGAAGGGCATCTCAGGATTGATATCGAAGGGGTGTGGAGCAATACCATTCTGCTGGAGGTAAAGATTCTGTCAATTGTTTCGGAGCTTTATTACATAATGACGGGGGAGGCCTGTAAGCTTGACTATGAGTCGCATTACCGTAATTCTTTTGACAAGGCCTCGCGTCTTATCGGGGCCGGATGTGTGTTCAGCGACATGGGCACCCGGCGGCGCGCGTCTTTCAGAGCGCAGGATACGGCTGTCAGAGCCATGGCCGAATGTTGCAGAGCTGCCGATGGCCCAGGACGTTTCGCCGGCACGAGCAATGTGTGGCTGGCCATGAAATATGATCTTGTGCCTGTAGGCACCATGGCCCATGAGATAGTGTGTGCGCTGGCGGGGATGTATGGCCCGCAGATGGCCAACTATCTTGCTATGAAAATGTGGTCGCAGACTTATCGCGGCGCGCTCGGCACGTTTCTTTATGACACTTACGGATGGAGGATATTCAGTCTGAATTTCTCGGAGGACTATGCCAACATGTTCCGCGGACTCAGGGTGGACAGCGGCGACAACTATGAGGAGCTGATGAAGATTGTGGCGCGCTATCGCTCGCTCGGCATTGATCCGAGAGGGAAGCAGGTGGTGTTCAGCAACGGGCTTGATACCGAAGCGGCCATAGAGATACAGCGTTTCGCAGCCGATATGTGTCAGCCTTCGTTCGGCATAGGAACTCATTTTACCAATGATTTCCGCGGGGTTAAGCCCATGAATATAGTGATAAAGCTTTTTGCAGTGAAAATAACGGAATTATGGCCGTTTTATAACGATACGTGCAAACTAAGCGAGGAATCGGGCAAGCATTCAGGCGATCCGGAAGTAGTGGCCAGGTTTCTTGAAGCGCTGCATCTGCCCGGATAATCGATCCGCTGCATGAGAATTTGAAACGGGGCCCTGTGTCAAGATTCCGGATTCTGACACAGGGCCCGGTTATTCCGGGTGGTTCGGTTGTTATTTTCGGAACAGTCTGATAGCCTCGCCAATCCAAAGCACAAGCGATGTCAGTCCTGTTATCCAAAGCCAGTCGGTCAGTGAGAGAGGCGTTACGGAGAAGAATTCACCCCCGAACTGCACGATGAGTATCTGTCCGATAAAGATGAACAGGGCGATGAACAGGAACTCGCCGCAATGACCAAGATGGAGAGCGCTCCGGCTGGTGGCATATGCCCGCGCATTGAACATGTTCCAGAACTGGAGCAAGACGAATGTTGTGAATATCAGGCTGAGTTCATATGGTGTCAGTCCGCTCTCCGAGCCGAGGCTCAGGTGTGTGAGCTGTCTGAGCGATGTGACATCGGCATGTTCGAAAACATAGACCATGGTGACAAGAAGCCCGAAGAAAATCAGTCCGGTAGAGATGATGAACCGCCACATGGCACCGGTTATAATAAAGTCGCTTCTGTCGCGGGGCTTGTCGCGCATCACACTCTGTGACGGGGGAAGCGATGCCAGCGCCATGGCCGCGAATGTGTCCATTATCAGGTTTACCCACAGCATCTGGGTTACTGTCAGAGGTGATTCTGTGCCCATGAAAGCTCCGGCCAGAACTATCAGACATGCCGCCAGATTTACTGTCATCTGAAACAGCACGAAGCGCTGTATGTTGCGGTAAAGCGAGCGCCCCCACATCACGGCGCGCCCGATCGATGCGAATGAGTTGTCGACAATGGTTATGTCGCTTGCCTCCTTGGCCACCGAGGTTCCGTCGCCCATCGACAGACCTACGTGGGCGGCTTTGAGGGCCGGGGCATCGTTGGTGCCGTCGCCGGTCACCGCCACTACCTGCCCTTTGCGTTGCAGGGTTTCGACAAGGCGTTTTTTGTCCATAGGCCTTGCCCGGGCTATGATTTTCAGATCCATAACACGGTCTTCAAGTTCCTGTTCTGACAGTTCGCCGAATTCAGGGCCGGTTATGATGTTGCGGTCAGTGTCTGACGGGAGCCAGAGGCCTATCTGGCGTCCGATTTCGCGGGCGGTTCCGGGGGTGTCGCCTGTAACGATCTTGACGGCGATTCCGGCGTCGAGCACTTCGGTTATGGCCTGCGGCAC
>CAMWTV010000141.1 GCA_947177215.1 uncultured Muribaculaceae bacterium | reverse complement strand
GTGGATATGTCGGTGTCGCCGAGTTTGGTGCGTATCACATAATAGCCTGTCAGCGGGTCGAATTCTGCAACGGTTTTTATGTTTGACGGGGTCTGCAGGTCGGCCGCGAACTGATCTTCCATAAGGTTCTCGTAGTCGGCAGGCACAGTCTGCTGCACCGGAAACGGCATCATTATCGAATCTGCCGGGTTCCCCGGCGGCAATACGGGATAGAACGGTGGCTGGGCAAGCGTTTTGCCGGATGAACTTATCTGGGAATAGCCATATAACGAGAAGGCTATCAGAACCGCAAGTGCTCCTGACAGCGCTAAGATGCGTGATATGATTGTTTTATGGCGTGACCTCAAGTTGTTCATTGCTAAAGCATCGTCAGAGCCTTTTTGATTGCCTGCTCTACTTTCATTGACGGGTTTTCCTTGAAAAGCTTTTGCAGGGTCTTCTGGCTCTGAGGTTTAGCGAAGCCAAGCATCAGAAGTGCGGCGAGCGCCTCGTCGTAGGCATCCGATACCGGTTCCGGCTGGAATAATAACGTATCGGCAGAGGGTTTTATTTTATCCTTAAGGTCAACAATTATGCGTTGTGCAGTTTTGGCTCCCACGCCCTTTACGCCTTTCAGGCGTTTGTCGTCGCCTCCGGCTATCACCATCTCAAGCTCTACGGGTGAAATCGACGACAGAATCATTCTGGCGGTGTTGGCGCCGACTCCGCTCACGCCTATCAGTGCGCGGAAAAGCGCGCGTTCGCTGGCCGAGGCAAATCCGAAAAGAACATGGGCGTCTTCTCGAATCACTTCGTGAACAAGCATTTTCACCTCCTGCTTGTTTTCCAGTTCGCTGAATGTGGTGAGAGAGATGTTAAGCTCATAACCTATGCCATGGTTGTCGACAACCACATAGGTGGGGGAGAGCTCGGCTATTTTGCCGCATATATATTCCAACATTACAATGATTCTTTATTTACAGTTTACTTCATGCCGGCTGCATATGGCCGGGTATTATCAGTCTTCCGAATAATGGCGCAGAACCCTCCGGTAGGAATTGAAAATCTTTGATTTTGACACGAATCCTACATATTTTTCCCCGTCGACAACCGGCAGATTCCATGCGCCGGTATCGTCAAAGGTTTTCATGACCTTATCCATCGAATCTCCAATCTGGAGTTTGGCCGACGGCACCGACATGAATCTGCTCACATGCATCCTACGGTAAAGATCGGGCCTGAACATGATGTTGCGAATGTCGTCAAGCTGGACAACGCCTATGAGACGTTTGTCGGCATCAATGACCGGAAACAGGTTACGGCTTGAGCGGGATATGGTGTCGACCATCTGCTTCAGGTTCATGTCGGGGGTTACGGTAAGGAAGTCATTTTCTATTACTGCATTCATTTTGAGCAGAGTGAGCACTGCCTTGTCTTTATGGTGAGTCAGCAGTTCTCCTCTCCGCGCCAGGCGCATGGTGTAGATCGAATAAGGCTCGAAAATCTTAATAGTGCCGTATGAGAGTGTGGAGACTATAAGCAGCGGCAGAAACAGTTCATAACCACCTGTCATCTCGGCTGTCAGGAAGATGCCCATCAGTGGTGCGTGCATTACACCTGACATTACACCTGCCATACCCATCAGTGCGAAATTCTTGACCGACAGATCCATTCCGAAACCAAGGTTGTTGATGAGATAGGCAAAGAAAAAACCTGTCATACATCCCACATAGAGCGAGGGTGCGAAGGTTCCTCCCACGCCGCCTCCGCCGTTGGTGGCCGATGTGGCAAACCCTTTGAACAATATGATCAATCCGATGTATATTATTATGAAGGTCACGCTGTTACGGTCGCCATAAAATATTGATCCGTCAACAATCGACGACGGGTCTCCGTTCAGCAAAGAGTTTATCGCGCCATAGCCTTCGCCGTATAGAGGCGGGAAAAGAAACACAAGGGTTGCCAGAATGACACAACCCATCAGAGTTTTTTTCCAAGGCACGGCAAGATACTTCTTGAAAAACGATTCCATCATGAACATTACCTTGGTAAAGTAAAGCGAGATGAGTCCGCATGCTATGCCGAGGCCGATGAAAAACGGAATTCGTGTTGTTACAAAAGGTTCGCTCTGAACAAAGAAAAACTCAAGGTCATAGCCAGTGAAAACATATGCTACCGAAGCGGCTGTGATCGATGCTATCAGCAGCGGCATGACTGTGACGGTTGTAAGGTCGAGCATAAGCACCTCAAGGGTGAAAAGCATGCCTGCTATGGGCGCCTTGAAAATTCCGGCTATACCGGCCGCGGCCCCACAGCCCACAAGAATCATCAGAACCCTCGGCGACAGTCTGAATGCCTGACCGAGATTGGAGCCGATCGCAGAACCGGTATATACGATCGGGCCTTCAGCTCCAACCGATCCGCCAAAACCTATGGTGATCGACGAGGCAACGATAGATGTGTACATGTTGTGTGGTTTCAGACGGCTTTTGTTCTGGGAGATGGAGTAGAGCACTCTCGTAACACCGTGAGAGATGTCGTCGCGAACCACGAACCGTACATACAGGCATACAAGCAAAACTCCGATCACCGGATAGACTATATACATGTAATTGCCTTCGGAGATCTGCATGTCAGATGTAAGTGCGCCTGATATTACATGGATAAGCCATTTTAGAGCCATAGCGGCAATGCCGGCGAGCAGTCCCACTATAAGCGACAGAATCATGACGAAAGTCTTCTCCTTGATATGGCGTTCTCTCCAGATAAGGAATCTCATCCAGAGCTGATGAACTATGTTGTATATCTTTGGCGGCAAATATGGTTCGTGCATAGTTGTTGTGTCTTTTTTACCTGCTGTGTCTGATTCTCTTGCTGTCGTGCGTTTAGACGCCCCTACCTGTCAGGACTGTGCTTATGGTGTAGATCATTATTTTCAGATCCATTGTGAGCGATACGTTTTCAATATATATCAGGTCATATTGAAGGCGCTCGACCATTTCGTCGATGCTTTGCGCATATCCGTGTTTGACCATGCCGAGCGATGTTATGCCGGGGCGCACCTGATGCACAAGGGCATAATATGGAGCGCGTTCCACAATCTGATTGATATAAAAGGCTCTTTCCGGACGGGGGCCTATTACAGACATTTCTCCTTTCAGCACATTCCAGAACTGAGGCAGCTCGTCAAGCCGGTATTTTCTCAGATAGTGCCCCACACGAGTCACGCGGGTGTCGTTGGCCGATGACAGAGCCGGGCCGTTTGATTCGGCATCAGTGCGCATAGTGCGGAATTTTATTATCCTGAAAGGCTTTTTCCTTAGCCCGATGCGCTCCTGAAGGTAAAACACCGGCCCGCGGGAGTCGGCCTTGATCATGATGGAGATTATTAAAAACACAGGGGCCAGAATTACAAGGGCTATCGCCGACAGGAAGATGTCTCCGGCACGTTTCAGATTCCGGGTGCTTTCGCTCATGTTGGCGTGTGATATGTCAATGAGCGGTTCACCCTTTATATCGCCGATCTTAGTTTTTGTGGTGATAAGCTGAAACAGTGTAGGGGAAATCAATATAGGCAGATCAAGAGGGAAGAGACGGTTCAGAGTGTCGACCACAGAGTGCATCTCACGCCGTGTAGGCGCTACGATAAGATATTTCACCTGTTTGTCACGGCATACTTTCTTGAGGCTGTTGATGTCGTAGACCGGAAGGTTGAGTTTTGCATTATGTTCCGAAGTGCTGCCGCCCGGTTTCGGATCGACATAACCGATTATGTTGTAAATGCCCGGACGTCCTTTTACAAAGGCAGAGAGCCGCTCTTTTAACTTTACGGCCTGGTGCGATGTGCCAACAATGAGTGCATTGAACGCAAGGCGTCCGTTCCTGATGCGTCTGTAGGTTATCTGTGTGATGATGAGACGAGCCACATATACAAGCGTGAACAGCAGTGAGAACAGCATAATGAGGAGCTCGTAGTTGCTTGCCCTGTCAGGAATCGGGTCGTCGACTATCGCAGTGAAATAGATTATAAGACTTCCGATGATGGCGGTGGATACTGTTGTTGTGAAATCTTCGATTCGGGAACGGAAAAACACCGAATTGTAGTAGCCTGACAGGTAATACAGTCCCATCATGAGCACCGGGAACAGGATCTGCCCAAGCAACACCTGATTGATAAGCAGAAACGCTGACAACGATTGGTAATGTTCCATCGGTTCAATCACATCGTTGAACCTGATTATGTTGAATATAAACCATGCCAGCGAGGTCATCAGCATGTCGCTGACAACACAGATTATTCGCTGTCGGTTCTCACTCACCATTTCAGTGATGGCACTCGGATTCGGTTTGTCAGGGGCGCAGAATCTGCACTATGCCTGAATTCGATAGTTTGATAACACTCGAGGGTTTGCTGCCGTTGCAGTCATCGCGTCGGTAATCGGCAATGTGGTCTACCCCCTGCTTGATTTCGTCTGAAATCTCGCTGAAAAACCGTGCGGCTTTCATCCCGCTGATATTTGCAGAGGTTGACACTACCGGACGGCGAAGGCGGCGGCATAAGGCCGCTGAGAAGGCCTCGCGGGTAATTCGAACACCGATGCTTCCGTCCGGGCCAAGCAACTCCGGGGCCAGCCCGATGCCGCGGTCAAAAACTATCGTCAGCGGTTTTACCGCGGCTTCGATCAATTCCCATGCCACATCAGGCACATCTTCTACATGCCGTTCAAGCATGGCGGCAGAGTCAGCTAACACGATCATCGCCTTTGTGTCAACGCGTCGTTTCAGCTCGTAGATCTTTTTTACTGCCTCAGAGTTCGTGGCGTCGCATCCGATGCCCCACACAGTGTCTGTGGGATAAAGGATGATTCCCCCTTTCTTCATCACATCAATGCAGGCATTGATTTCGCTGCTGAAATCTTGTGTCCGGATTGATCTGTCAGAATTCTCCATCTGTGTCGATAGTTTTCGTGAAATAACTTGTTTTTCCGTTATGCGGAATAATTGCCGTCACAACCTTGCCGGGCTGGTTCCGTCAATGTGCAAAGGTAATCAATCCCTATCATTTCTGCAACCCGCTTTGTGATGACTGCTGATTTTAATATCACCGTTCCTTATGTCAACGAAACAGGTTACAGGCGCTGTGTCGCGTTATTCAGAAACTGTCGATGTTGCTCTCGAAGCCCTTTTTGCAGTTTTTTTGATTGGCTTGACTCCTTATCATAATTACGGTTTGTCATACCATTATTACGGAATAAACCGGAGGCAGTGGGTTGCGTAAAAATAATTCCTTATCTTTGCGATAATAAGCCAAAATCGGTATAAGTCCGGTTGTTATCTGGAAATATGAATCAAGTGATAAAGCTATGTTGAGAAAGATAAGACAGATAGTTGCATCCGTCAGTTTTGTGATGGTTTTCCTGCTTTTTCTGGATTTTACAGGACTGGCGCATTCCCTGTTCGGGTGGATGGCTAAAGTCCAGTTTCTCCCGGCATTGCTTGCGCTTAATGTCGGCGTAATAGTAGGGCTGCTTATACTGACGCTGCTGTCAGGGAGGTTGTATTGCTCTGTTATATGCCCTTTGGGGATCATGCAGGATGGCTTCGGATGGCTTGGGAAGAGGGCCAGAAAGAACAGATACAGTTACTCCGCTCCCAAAAATATCCTGCGATATGGAATGCTTGCTGTTATGGTGGTGGCGGTAATTGCCGGCATAGGGTGGTTTGTGGCGCTGTTTGCTCCATATAGCGCTTTCGGCCGGATAGCGCAGGGATTGTTTTCTCCTGTCTGGCAATGGATGAATAATATTTTGGCCCGATGGGCCGAATCGCGCGGGAGTTATGATTTCTACGAGGTGGATATATGGATGAGGGGCTGGATTACGGTGGGAGTTGCCTCTGTGACGCTTGTTGCACTTGGTGTTCTTGCATGGAGAAACGGCCGCACGTACTGCAACACTATCTGTCCGGTAGGAACTGTATTGGGCGTGATGTCGCGATTTTCAGTTTTCAAGCCTGTTATAGACATGTCGAAGTGCAATGGATGCGGCCTGTGTGCCCGAAATTGCAAGGCTTCGTGTATCGACAGCAAAAAACATTCGATAGATTATTCGAGGTGCGTGACATGTTTCGATTGTATAGACAAATGTCATAAGGGCGCCATTTCATACACTACACGTTTCAGT
>CAMWTV010000140.1 GCA_947177215.1 uncultured Muribaculaceae bacterium | reverse complement strand
GTCTTATAAAGTGATCGAGGAGAACCGCGATATGGCCTCGTTCACAGCTTCGCTGTATCAGCGTCAGTATGAGGTGGGAACCGCCTCGCAATATGATGTGCTCCGCACACAGGTGGCGCTCAGAAACATCGAGCCACAGCTGACACAGGCTGAGATAACTGTGCGTCAGGCTCGCCTGCAGCTCCTGCTCCTGATGGGGATAGGCGACTATTTTGAAATCACTCCCGATGTCACTCTGGCAAGTTTCGAGCAGACCATGTATGACAGGGCCATGGCCTTGCCGAGAGATATCGACGGCAATTCAGACCTCCGTCTGCTTGACCTCCGCACCGAAATGCTTTCCCGTAGTCTCGCCGTGCAGCGCATGTCGTGGTTTCCCACCCTTGCCCTCACGGCCGGATATAACTGGACTTCATCAAGCGACGGGTCTCCGTTCAGAAATTTCAGATGGAATCCCTATTCAATGATAGGCCTGTCGCTGTCGGTGCCTCTGTTTGAAGGCGGCCAGCGTTACAGCCGTGTCAGACAGGCTCGTATCCAGGTCGACGAGATGAAATGGCAGCGCGACAATCTGGTGAACTCTATCAATATGCAGGTCGACATCGCTTTTGAAAACATCCGGTTGAATGTGAAGCAGATCGAATCATGTTCGGAGAGTGTGAACCAGGCCACTATGGCTCACGACATAGTTAAAAAGAGCTTTGAGATCGGCGCGGCATCCTATCTTGACCTGCGCGATGCCGAGCTTGCGCTTACACAGTCAAAACTGGCTTATAATCAGGCGATATATAATTTCCTTGTAGCGTCGGGCAATCTTGAACTGCTTGTAGGGGGCTACGATGTGAGCGGATATATGCCGGCGAGGTGAACGGTTAATATAAAATAATTTTAGAACAGTTGATTATCATGCGTTTTTCTTATTGGGCCACTTTTGTGTGGCTGGGAGCGGCCTTGGTTTCGTGCGGAACAAAAGATACCGGCAATGGCGGTGCTGAAGCTGAGAAGGAGAAATTGCCGGCGGTTGAGATTCTGAAGGTCTATGAGTCTCCCGTGGCCCAGACCGGCAACTATACGGCTACTGTCGAAGCCTTCAAAACCAACAATATCACAACATCAACGCCTAATCGAATTAAAAACATTCTTGTAGAGGTCGGAGAATCGGTTTCTGCCGGACAGAAGCTGGTTACGCTTGATAATGTGAACATCGATCAGCTTAAAGTGCGTCTCGACAATACCGAGCGTGAATATGACCGCGCCGTGCAGCTGCTTGAAATAGGGGGCGGAACCCGTCAGGCAGTCGACCAGCTCAAAACCGAACTCGACGCGGCCCGGCGCCAGTATGAGAATATGGTTGAGAACACTGTGCTGGTGTCGCCGGTCAACGGAGTGGTGACCGCACGGAATTATGATCCGGGCGATATGACGGGGCAGCTTCCGGTTCTTACCGTTGGCCAGGTCAACCCCGTCAAAGTCATTGTAAATGTGTCGGAGAGCGAGTTCACCCGCGTGCACCGCAATATGGATGTGAAAGTTACTGCCGATGTCTATCCCGACCGCACCTTCACCGGCAAGGTTTATCTGATTCATCCCACAATCGACCCGTCGACCCGCACTTTCACTGTCGAGATAACAATCGATAACGGCGACAACGCCCTTGTTCCGGGCATGTTCGCCAGAGTAGAGATGAATTTCGGGGTTGCCGACCATGTGGTTGTGCCTGACCGCGCGGTGGTCAAGCAGCCCGGATCAGGCAACCGCTATGTCTATGTTTTCAATCCGGCCGACAGCACTGTCAGCTACAATCAGGTTGAGCTGGGACGCCGCATCGACAATGCCTATGAGCTCCTCTCAGGCGTTGACAATGGCGCTGACGTGGTTATAGCCGGTCAGACACGTCTGGCCGACGGTGTGCGGGTTAGTGTTGTCAAACAATAAAATCAAACCGACTCAGACTCTTAAGATATGAGCCTTTATTCAAGTGCCGTTAAGCGGCCTATCATGACCACGCTATGTTTTGTGGCTGTGGCTATTCTGGGACTGTTCTCGCTGTCGTCCCTGCCTATCGACCTTTATCCCGATGTCGAGACCAACACCATAATGGTCATGACAACCTATCAGGGGGCCAGCGCGCAGGATATAGAGCAGAATGTTACGCGACCTCTCGAAAATGCACTCAATGCGGTCAACGACCTTAAGCATATCACATCGAAATCGCGCGAGAACATATCGCTGATAACTCTCGAGTTCGAATACGGAAAAGATATCGACGTGCTCACCAACGATGTGCGCGACAAGCTCGATATGGTCAAGAGTTCTCTGCCCGACAACTCCGAGACCCCGATCATATTCAAGTTCAGCACCGACATGATTCCTATCGTAATGCTTTCGGTGCAGGCCGACGAATCGATGCCTGGGCTTTACAAGATTCTCGACGACGGGGTGGTGAATCCGCTGGCGCGTATCTCTGGAGTCGGCTCAGTGTCGATTTCCGGCGCTCCCAAGCGTGAGATCCATGTTTATGTTGATCCGAACAGGCTTGAGGCCTACGGGCTCTCGGTCGAGACCATAGCACAGATCATAGCTGCCGAGAACCGCAACATTCCGGGTGGATCGTTCGATGTCGGTTCCGATACATACGCCTTGCGTGTGCAGGGTGAGTTCACATCGGCTGACCAGATGAACAATATCGTGGTCGGCAGCCGTAATGGAAGCAACATCTATCTCAGAGATGTGGCGCGGGTCGATGACTCGCTCGAAGAGCGTGCCCAGGAAACATTCAACGACGGCCGGCGCGGGGCCATGATCGTGATTCAGAAGCAGTCGGGAGCCAATTCGGTCGAGATCTCCGATCAGGTTCTCAAACAGCTGCCGTCGCTTCAGAAACGCCTCCCTTCAGATGTAAAGCTCGACATAATTGTCGACACATCCGATAACATCCGCAACACCATCGACGCTCTGGTCGAGACGGTCATGTATGCCCTGTTGTTTGTTGTCATTGTAGTGTTCGCGTTTCTGGGAAGGTGGAGGGCCACTCTTATCATCACTATAACCATCCCCATTTCGCTTATCGCCTCGTTCATCTATCTTGCCGTTACAGGCAACACTCTGAATATCGTGTCGCTGTCGGCCCTGTCGATCTCAATCGGCATGGTGGTCGACGATGCCATTGTGGTGCTTGAGAATGTGACCACCCATATCGAACGCGGCGCCGATCCGAAGCAGGCGGCTATAAACGGCACTAACGAAGTGGCAGTGTCGGTAGTGGCATCTACGCTTACTCTGATAGCGGTGTTTTTCCCCCTCACCTTGGTAACCGGAATGACCGGTGTGCTTTTCCGCCAGCTTGGATGGATGGTCACCATCATGATGATCATATCTACGGTCTGCGCTCTTTCGCTCACCCCGATGCTCTGCAGCCAGCTTCTTCGCAAGAACAACCGTCACGGACGTTTCTATAATCTGTTGTTTACTCCGATTAACCGTGGACTCGACGCTTTCGACAACGGCTACGGAAAGCTTCTGGGCCGCGTGGTGACTCACAAAGGGGCTACCATTGCAGTCTGTGTGGCAATTTTCATCGGGTCGTTGTGGCTTGTAGGGAGGGTTGGAACAGAATTCTTCCCGACAGCCGACGACGGACGTCTGCGTGTTAATCTTGAACTGCCTATCGGCACCCGCGTGGAGATTGCAAAAGAGGTTACCCGGCGCCTGTCAGATGAATGGCGCAGTAAATATCCCGAGATTAAAGTGCTCAACTACACCACCGGACAGGCCTCTTCCGATAACGTTTACGCATCGCTCAGCGACAACGGCTCACATATCGTGTCGATGAATATACGCCTTTCAGATCCGGGCGACCGCGACAGGAAGATAACCGAAATCGCCGCACTGATGAGGCAGGATCTGGAGAGTTATCCCGAGTTCGCCAAATATCAGGTTAACGTAGGCGGTATGGAGGGTATGGGCGGCCAGTCGTCGATCGACTATGAGATCTACGGATATGATTTCGCCGAGACCGACTCGGTGGCCCGCCGGCTTGTCAGGGCGCTCAGAGAGATAAAGGGGGCCGCTGACGTCAGAATCTCGCGCTCTGACTATCAGCCTGAATATCAGGTTGACTTCGACCGTGAGAAACTGGCCATGTATGGCCTTAACCTCCAGACTGCGGCCACTGCTTTGCGAAACCGCATAAACGGCGCCCTTATGTCGCAGTTCCGTGAGGATGGTGAGGAGTATGACATCAAGGTGATGTATGCTCCCGAACACCGCACCTCTATTGCCGACATCGAGAATATCCTGCTCTATTCGGCCCAGGGCAATTCTGTAAGGGTTAAGGATGTGGGTGAAGTTGTCGAACGGTTTACCCCTCCTACAATCGAACGCAAAGACCGTGAGCGCATCATAACGGTGAGCACCGTGGCCGACGGCGTTCCTATGAGCGCCATTGTCGAGCAATCGCAGAAGGTTATCGACGCCATGGAGCTGCCGGCCGGCATAAACATCCAGCTTGCCGGAAGCTATGAAGACCAGCAGGATTCGTTCCGCGACCTGCTTACTCTGGCGGTGCTTATCATCTTGCTCGTCTACATAGTCATGGCCGCGCAGTTTGAGAGCTACACCTATCCGGCCATTATCATGACATCGCTGCTGTTCGCGTTTTCGGGTGTGTTCATCATGCTTTACATAACCGGGCACAATCTGAATGTTATGTCGCTGATAGGCGCGATAATGCTTATCGGCATTGTGGTCAAGAACGGTATCGTGCTGATCGACTACATATCGCTCAACCGCGAGCGTGGAATGTCGATAAGGCGTGCGGTTGTCGACGGTGGCCGTTCGCGTCTCCGTCCGGTTGTCATGACCACGCTGACCACCATACTCGGCATGGTGCCGATGGCTGTCGGCACAGGACAAGGCTCTGAAATGTGGCGTCCAATGGGTGTGGCAGTGATCGGAGGTCTGACATTCTCCACCATCCTTACGCTCCTGTTCGTGCCCACACTTTATTGCCTGTTCGCATATGTGGGCGTGAAGCGTCAGCGCCGTGGTTTACGCCGCCGGCTAACCGCAGCGAGAAACGATTGAGATGATTTGAAAATGCGATAAGTAACTGGTCGATATTTTCTAATATTTATCCGGGAAAGATTCAAAAATTTTACCCGAGAAATATTGAAATAATCAGACCGGTCAGCATAAATTTTGAACAGTTACTTATGAAATCAGTTCTTATAACATTTGACCAGGCCTATTATGAGCGCATCATAGTTACGCTTGACAAGCTTAACTGCCGCGGTTTCACATCATGGCGCGAGGTGCAGGGGCGTGGAAGCCACACCGGTGAGCCTCATTATGGCACACATGCGTGGCCATCTATGGCCTCGGCCGTGATAACCATGGTCGATGACAGCAGGGTGGAGCCTTTGCTTCGTGCACTGAAAGAGATGGACGATGCCACTCCGCGTCTGGGCTTGCGTGCGTTTGTCTGGAATATAGAACAGAGCATCTGACGCGGCGTTCAGTTGATATGACGCACCAGAGAGGCATAGTCAGCCGGAGTTCCGATGCAGGTGATAATGTCGCCTTCGCTGACCTTGGTCTGTTCCGAAAGTTCGAGCGGCATGAGTTCGCTGGCCTCCACACCTATTGAGTTCATCTTGGCGCGCGGACGGGCTGCGGCAAGCAGTGTCAGACCGAAAAGAGCTTCGTCTGTGAGGTCGGAATATGCCATGCCATGATAATAGGGTGGGGCGGCGAAACGCATTATGAAGCGGTCGCGGTCAACACGCATTGACTCGACATTGCTCCCCAGCGACAGTTCATTCACAAGGTCATGTGCCGCCCGCTGTTCCGGTGCAAGAATGCGCGTTACCTGCATCCCTTCCAGAATGTCGCGGTGAAGCTCGTCTATGGCGCGTGCGTAGAGTCTGCGGACTCCGAGTTTGCGCAGCAGAGCCACAGTTTTTACGCTCGCTCCGAAGTTCTCTCCAATCGCCACGATAACAAGATCCACATTTCGCAGAGGCAACACTCCGAGTGCCGCCTCATCGGTCGAATCAATGATATAAGCTGTGGATATATAATCTTTTATAGCATCGACCTTGTCGGCTGTTCGGTCGGCGCCTACAACTTCATGACCCATGTCTGTAAGGTCTTTGGCAAGATTCGTGCCGTAGATTCCGAGTCCGATTATCAGATAGCGCATAACTGTT
>CAMWTV010000139.1 GCA_947177215.1 uncultured Muribaculaceae bacterium | reverse complement strand
TCCCTGAGGGCCCATCGAATGACCGAACTGGTCATATTTCTGACGTTTTTCTTCGTTTGACAGCACCTCATATGCCTCGGCAGCCTCTTTGAACTTCTCTTCGGCAGCCTTGTCGCCCGGATTTTTATCAGGGTGATACTGGATAGCCAGCTTTCTATAAGCTTTTTTTATTGCATCGGGTGTGGCGTTCTTGTCAACACCAAGCACTTCATAATAGTCTCTTTTTTGCCCCATCGCTTAATCTAAGTTAAAGTTTAATGCTAAAGCAGAGTGATATTACTGGGCCACAACCACTTTGGCATGGCGGAGCACTTTATCGTTAATTGTATATCCTTTCGATACGGTATCCTTGACAACTCCTTTCTCATCATCAGAAGCCGCCGGCACCATGGCAACAGCCTCATGCAGATCAGGATCGAATGGCGATCCGGTTGAAGGCATCTCTTTCACACCGTTGTCGGCAAGATATTTTATGAGCTTGTTGTAAATGAGCTTCATGCCTTCTTTGACGGCTTCCGCATCCGACGTGTCTTTTATAGCGTCAAGCCCTCTTTCAAAGTCGTCGATAATGGGAAGCAATCCTTTCAAAGCCTTTTCAGATGCAGACTTTATGAGGTCAGTGCGTTCTCTGAGCGTGCGTTTGCGGAAATTGTCAAATTCAGCCATAAGAAACAGGTATTCCTTCTTTTCTTTGGCAACTTCGTCTTCTTTCTCCTGAAGAAGATTTTTCAAAGTTTCAAGGTCAGACACTTCCCCACATGCTTCTGATCCATTTTCTTCCGGAGTCTCCTCGGCGACAGCAGTATCATTAGCCGGAGCGTCATCACATTCTGAACACTGTTTCTTGCTGTTTTTTACAACATCATCGTTCATATTTGCGTCGTGACTTCCGTCACAGCCTTTACCTTTCTGATTCATATGTAGTTGTTCGTTTATATATCGTTAAATAAAATAGTCCTGATAACTTATAGCAAAAACTTTGCCAAATAGCAATTCCGACGCAGACTGCTATGTTGACGTCTGGACACAACATGCTGTGTTATCTTATTTTACAGAAAGATAACAATTCAGGCACACGATGAGTTTAACGGTGTCAGGATTTAGCAAGAGATAATTTGCTGACGAGTGTGTCACATCCAGGGAACATCGCGGCAACCTTGTCTGTCATAATGTCACCTTCAAAAAAACCGTAGACCGACGAACCACTACCGGACATTGACGCATAGAGCGCTCCCATTCCTATAAGTCGCTCTTTGATATCGCCAATGACAGGACATAGCGGAAAAACCGATCTCTCGAAATCGTTTTTGATATGCTTCTGCCATTGATCCAGCGGAAGAGAAGAGAGCAATTCAGGCAGATCCCGTTCAGGAACCGCCGGACTGATGCCGCCGTAGGCTTCCTTGGTGGAAACTGAAACGCCCGCCGGCTTTACGATAACAACAGAGAGGCTGTCGGGCAGATTCAGCGCGTAAGGAGAGAGGGTAGTGCCAGTGCCCTCACACAGCATCGGCCTATTATATATAAAGAACGGGCAATCAGCCCCGAGCACAGATGCAATCTCTGCGAGCCTGTCTTTGGACAGGCCTAATTTGAAAAGTTCATTCAACGCCACAAGAGTGAATGCGGCATCTGAAGACCCTCCTCCAAGCCCGGCGCCATCCGGAATAATCTTGTTAAGAAATATGTCGACCGGAGGGAAGGCGCAATGCTCTCTAAGAGCTTTCACGGCTTTTATTACGAGATTCTTCTCAGGAGGGCAGTCAACGTGCCTGCCTGAAACCGAAAGGGTGTCATCGCACGTGGTGCCTGGCACTATCTCGAGAATGTCGCACCATGGAACCGGAATCATAACTGTTGATATGTCATGATAGCCGTCGGGTCTGCGACGCAATACATCCAGTCCGATATTCACTTTAGCATTAGGAAATGTCACCATAATCAAGTCATATAATCCCCCCGAATAATTCTTTTTCCGATCTGCAAAGTAACGCTTTTTATCGCTGACTAAAAAATTTTTTTCTTATCTTGCAACCTTATTCAATGCGGTTGCGTCAAAGCAATAAAACCGATTATTAAATTTCTAACAAAAAATTAAGGATATGAAAAAACAACTACTGGCATTAGCTACGGGATTGTGTATTCTTGCTGTTACAGCTCAGAATTCAACCCAGGCGGATTCTACAGCCACACTGCCAGCCGACACTGTGGCAACCAGTCTTCAGGCGTCTCAGTCAACGATGTTGCATGAGAGCAAAGACCCGTCTCTGACCGAGATTGATGGGGTTACCTACATTCTCAACGATGGCAAATGCTACAAGCTTGAAAGCCTGATTGACGACAATAATCGTAATGACATAGTAAGGGAACAGGATATATCCCAGCGTGGAGAGCTTAGGCTTGTGGCTCTCGGCATCTGTTTCATCGTTCCATGTATCACTCTGATAATCGCATTGATCGCGGTTCTTGTGTTTCTGCTCAATAAGAACCGCACTCGTGCAGCCATTATCGGGAAGGCGATCGACGCTAATTATTCCTTGCCAGATGCGTTTTATAGCAATCAGCGCCCCGCGGTAATAGATCCATGTTATATGTCGCCTGATGAGAATGCGGGATCCCCGTCAATGAATGCCGGGATGCCGGATGTGAATACGTCCCATTCAAAATGGCTGAATCTGCAGCTTACCGATCCCGCGCAACGCGATCCTAAAAAATTCTCTACGGGTGCGACTCTTGTTGCCATAGGTCTTGCAATGATACTGTTTTTCTGTGTCGAAAGAAATGCTTCAGGGATGCTTTTGATCGGGTGCATACCGTTTTTCCTTGGAGTCGGCAATCTTATCGGATATTTTTATGTTCCGGGGTACACATCCCGCAATATGCGACGAGACAGATACAATCAGATGCACTACAACAACCAGTATCATCAAAACAACGCCACACCGGGGCAGCCTCATTCACAGCATCCCGGCACGCCTTGTCCTCCTCCTTTCCCGCCTGAAGAAAACCGCTGAGAATTTGCCGAAAGAGGGAAAGACTCTCAGAGCGACCGATGAGAGCATTCTGCTCTCTGATATAACCATTAACCGATTCCCAACCAAGCTATTCCCGTTGACCGGAACAATATAAATCGCTGTCATGATCTCCAGATTAGAGGAAATGAAACTACTGGCGCTGTGTATGGCCACAGACAACCGCGAGGCATTCTCGCGGCTTGTCGTGGCCTACCAGGAGCCGTTAAGGCGTTTTATCCTCAATCTGACCGATGGCGACTATTGTCTTACAGATGATCTGTCGCAGGAAACTTTCCTGAAGGCATGGCTTGCAATCCGGTCGTTTCACGGCATGTCGGGCTTCAAGACGTGGCTGTTTCGCATAGCAATAAACGAATTCATATCCTACAAACGTAAAGCAGCCAATTCAACATCAGCCTCCGATCTCTCAACAGTTACACTGGCTGATGAGTCGACCAGCCGGCACTCTGCCACCGAAGCCGCTCTCGATGTCACTGTCATGCTTAAGCATCTCCCCGACAGTGAGCGCATCGTTACCTTGCTTTTCTATCTTGAAGATATGCCGATAAAACAGATCTGTAAAATAACATCAATGCAAGTGGGCACAGTGAAATCATACCTGAGCCGTGCACGTGCCCATATGGCTAAATTTCTAAACAACAACTGATATGGCCTCTCCTTATAAAAAAGACCCCGTTAACCCGATGATGTCGGATTCGGAGTTGAAAAACATTATCAAGACTCGTTTGCCGGAGGCAGGCGAGAATCCGTGGTTTGTAAACCGGGTCATGAACCGTCTGCCGGATAAACCCGACAAACGGGTAATATCATGGGCCGAGAGATCATGCTATATAATAGCATCGCTCATACTTGTCGGCATATGGGTTACAACGCTGGTACACACTTATCTTTTTGGTCTTACAACAGCCCGGATACTCATTGCCGCACTTGTGCCCGCATTGTCGCTGGTGTGTGCGGTAATTGTTGCCGCTCCCTCTATAAGAAAAATCATACATTCGCTCTGACCGACGTCTGGATAAATTTCCGTATCTTTGCAGCCTCTTTCATCACGCATCAAATGTTATGTATATGCTGAAAAGATGTATCGGACTGTTGGCATTGGCATTGCCTGTAATGGTATCGCAGATAAGCCTTATTGTGGTTTCATTTGCCGACAACATCATGGTGGGACGTTATTCGACAGAAGCCCTCGCGGCATCGTCGTTCTGCGTAAACATATTCAATGTCATAAATATATGCGGAATGGGGTTTTCCTATGGCCTTACTCCCATAATCGGCCGGCTGTTCGCCAGACATGATATGAAAGGGATCGGTCTGACAATGCGTGCCGGACTGATTGCAAACGTAGCGGTGGGGGTGCTCCTTTCTATAATTATGGGGATATTATATTTTCACCTTGAACTTCTTAATCCTCCTGCCGAGCTTTTCCCCCTTATCAGGCCATATTATCTGTTGTCGTTGGTTTCAATATTGTTTCTCTCGGTTTTCAATGCGTTTGCCCAGTGGAGCTATGCTATTAAAAACACCGCCATGCCAATGTGCATTCTGCTGGCATGCAACGCAATCAACATAATTGGTAATTATCTGCTGATTTATGGAAACTACGGCGCGCCCGAAATGGGTCTTACCGGAGCCGGAATATCAACGCTCTTTGTCAGGATTCTGGCGGCTGCGGCTATTGCTGTAATCTTTTTCAGGAAGAAGTCAAATAACGAATTCAGAAACGGTTTCCTCGATAAGTCGTTGCCTATGACCGGCGGCCTTATGGGAAAGGTAGTTAAGACCTCATGGCCTGTAGCGCTGCAGATGACATTTGAATGTGCCGCTTTCTCAGGATGCGCCGTATTTGTCGGGTGGATGGGAAAAGTTCCACTGGCAGCATATCAGATCATAGTTGTGGTAGGGCAGCTCGGATTCTGTATTTATTACAGCATCGGTATGGCCATAGCGGTTCTTGTAGCCAATGAGGCAGGTAAGGGGGTGTTGAGGCAATGCCGACGTGTGGCTTTTGACGGATATGCTGTGATGCTTCTGTTTGCTGCATTTGCAATTGTGGTTTTTATCAGCTTCTCTTCACAGCTCATGGGATTCTTTACTGCCGACAAGGCTGTTCTTGACGCTGCGCGGTGTCTTATCGTTCCACTTGCCATTTATCAGCTTGGAGATGCAACCCAGGTTACGTTTGCGAATGCACTCAGGGGAACATCGCACGTGATGTCGATGATGTGGATCGCGTTTGTGAGTTATGTGGTGGTGGGCCTGACATCATCATGGATAATTGCATTTCCCTGTGGCCTGGGGCTTTACGGCATTGTGCTTAGTTTCTCCATATCTCTGTTTATGGCCGCAGGATTGTTTCTCAGGCAATTTCTCAAAACCACGGCCGGATAAAATGATTTTAAGGCTCTGAATTGAGATTTGGCTGCCTCAAAAAAATGCACTAACTTTGTTTGTTGTTAACGATAAAACAAATCAATCCGAATTGGAAAAACATATATTCATTGATGGTCAGCGACTTCACTACGAGGAAAGCGGTGAAGGAAAGCCGTTGATACTGATGCACGGATGGGGATGCGACCACACGACCGTAAGGTCTGTGGCAGCAGCGGCGGCAACCAGCCACAGGGTCTACAATATAGATATGCCTGGGTTCGGACGTTCTTCTGAGCCAACATCCGTATGGGGTGTGGCTGACTATTCCCGGCTGATTGAACGGTTTATGGCAGAACTCGGCATAGAGCGTCCGGTGTTGGCTGGCCATAGCTTCGGAGGCAGGGTTGCCATAATGCTTGCATCGGGCAAACAGTCATTCGACAGCATTGTTCTGATAGATGCAGCCGGGATCAAGCCTCGACGTTCCATAAACTATTATCTTAAGGTTTATTCGTTCAAGACGTCCAAAGCTGTCATGAAACTGTTTATGAGCAAAACGGCTTATGAAAAGCGTCTTGAAACGATGCGCCGCAAGCGCGGATCGTCGGATTATGCGAATTCATCGGCTGTGATGAGAGCTGTGATGAGCAAAGTTGTAAACGAGGATTTGACGCCATTGCTCTCTGAGATCAAGGTTCCGGCATTACTGATATGGGGCGAAAACGACACGGCCACACCTCTTTCAGATGCAAAAAAAATGGAACGCCTTATACCCGATGCGGGCCTTGTAAGTTTTGCCGGGTGTGGTCA
>CAMWTV010000138.1 GCA_947177215.1 uncultured Muribaculaceae bacterium | reverse complement strand
CTTTAATATTGAGGTTATTTCTCCGGTTCGGAATTGCCAGAAGTCCTGATTTCGAAAGTAAGAGGATCAAACTTGTCGTCGTCAGGAATAAGTTCAGGATTTAAAGCCATTCTACGGATCAGTTGAAGAGTGATCTGCATACCGCGCCACCGAAGGCATTCGTCGTGATCAGTCGGATGCGGGGGATCATTAAGCATCAGTTCGCTGATGGAAATGGCTTCGTCGTAGAGTCCGGTTTTGAGATATGAAGCAGCCAGAAGAAGATAGGCGGTGGCTGAAAACCGGATCTGACTCCCTTCGGAACCGCGAGCTTCGGCACAGGCCTGTCCGAACAGCTGAGCATACTGCTCGTAAAGTCCGAGCCGGTAAAGCAGGCTCAGGAAATATTCCATTCCGTCGCGGAGTGTATGGCGGGAATGGTAATAGGCCAGCATCTCTGCCGCCTGGTCGATACAGTCGCTGTTGGCAAGCTGAACAGCTACTTCTATCCAGCGCTGCTCGATGAGACCAACGCGCTTTTCAAACAGCTCAAAAAAACGATCGGCTGTAGCCGGACGCAGTTTCAAGGCGTCCATTATTACGTATGTGTTGGCCTCGCTGCGCTCCATGAATGAGTAATAGACCTCGAGGGCCGCTTTCTTTTTCCTGTCGCGGGCATAGGCTTCGGCAAGTGCTCTGGCGGCGATCGCATTGTCTGGGCTGTCGTTAAGCACTCCTCTCAGAAGCTCAATTGCTTCCTGCCGCGTTTTTTTTGAAGATACCAACGCTATGCCTTTTACCAGGCGTGCGTTGATGTTTTCCGGGTCAATGGCAAGGGCATAGTCAACCGCTGCCGCGCTCTCGTCAATATGTTCCATCGAAAACTCGATCTTAGCCAGGAGAATCCAGTTGTCAGGGTTAAACGGTTCCTGGCGTGTGAGTTCTTCGGCCATATCACGGGCCATGGATATATATTGCTCGTTGTTATACAGAGCTTCTGCCGCCTCATAATAGAGCAACGCGCGGTTTTCAGCCCGCTCTGCCATTATAGGCATGCTTTCGGCAATGAGATCATCGCGCCCCAGATCGTGGAGCGTGTCTATAAGCCGGATAACGGCCTCACAGTTGAAGCTTACGCCGGATGCCAGCAACTCGGCCAGATCAGACTCCGGGTTGCCGTCGGGGGTGGAATTCAGCGCAAGACGGAGAACACCCCACAGAGCGCTTTCACGGCGTCCGCCCCTGTCAAGCATGTTGCGTGCAGCCTGGTCATTGATCGCCGACAAGAAGAACGCCTTGCGTTCATCAAGGAAATCGCTGTCGGGGTAGAGACGTGCGCCTGTGAGCAAAACATATAGCTGCACCATTTCGTCGCCCTCGTCCTGGGCGTAATCGTATATGTCGAGCAACTCGTCTTTTTCATAAAATTCGGAGTTGTTGTGGTCGTTTACCTCAGAGAGAAAGCTGAGGTAAAGCTGCTGCATGTATTGCTCATCAGACTGCTGGCCGTCAAGCATATTTTCGATCAGTTTAAGTAAATGTTTGCGGCTTGACTGCAAAGCGCTGCGGTAAGCCGGTCAGTGTCTCAAGCCTTTTTGGCTTTTTCCCAACTGTCTTTGAGTGCGATGGTGCGGTTAAAGACAAGGTTGTCGGGCGCTGAATCATAATCGGGGGTGAAATATCCTATGCGCTGGAACTGGAACTTGGTGCCTTTAACAGCGTTTTCAGCAATAAATGGCTCAAGTTTTACATTTTTCACCTCAACAAGCGAGTCAGGGTTAAGAAGGTCACGGAAATCCTTGTCGGTCTCTGCCGAGGGGTTCTCGACCGAGAACAGTCGGTCATAGAGACGGACAGTCGCATCGACTGCATGAGGCGCAGATACCCAATGGAGCGTGCCCTTGACCTTGCGCTGGCTTCCGGGGAGGCCGCTACGGCTTTCGGGATCGTATGTGCAGTATATCTCCTCGATGTTGCCTTCAGCATCCTTCTTCACCCCGGTGCATTTTACTATATAGGCACCTTTGAGACGAACTTCGTTGTCAGGCGCGAGGCGGAAGAATTTTTTCGGAGGATTCTCCATGAAATCGTCGCGCTCTATATAGAGCTCACGTGAGAATGGCATGGAGTGTGTGCCGGCCGAAGGATCTTCGGGATTATTCTCCATCTCTACCATCTCAACCTGACCTTCAGGATAGTTTGTCACAATGACTTTGACCGGGTTTATTACGGCCATTCCACGCGTTGCGATGGCGTTGAGATCCTCGCGCACAGCATGCTCGAGAAGAGACACGCTGATCATGGCTTCCTCGATCTTGGTGTATCCGATGCGGTCAATAAAATTGCGTATGGATTTCGGGGTAAATCCGCGTCGGCGCATGCCTGATATAGTCGGCATACGAGGATCGTCCCATCCGGCCACAAGATTCTCCTTGACAAGCTGTAGCAGCTTGCGCTTGCTCATCACGGTATATGTGAGGTTCAGACGGTTGAACTCAATCTGACGCGGGCAATATGTCTCATCGGCGAGTTCTTTCACAAAATACTCATAGAGGGGGCGGTGAGGCACAAATTCAAGAGTGCATATCGAATGAGTCACGCCTTCGAAATAGTCGCTCTGTCCGTGTGCGAAATCATACATCGGGTAGACATTCCATTTATTGCCCGTGCGATGATGGGGATATTTGATTATGCGATACATAATCGGATCGCGGAAGTGCATGTTTGACGATGACATATCGATTTTGGCGCGAAGCACGCGGGCTCCTTCTTCAAACTCACCGGCATTCATGCGCATGAACAGGTCGAGATTTTCCTCGACGCTGCGGTCGCGATAGGGGCTATTGGTACCGGGAACGGTCGGAGTGCCTTTCTGGGCCGCGATCTCTTCTGATGTCTGGTCATCGACATAGGCTTTCCCTTCTTTTATAAGTTTGATGGCAAGGTCAAACAGCTGGGGGAAATAATCGGATGCGTAATATTCGCGGTCAGCCCAGTCGAATCCGAGCCAATGGATATCTTCTCTTATGGCATCGACATATTCAGTGTCTTCTTTGGTCGGGTTAGTGTCGTCGAAACGCAGATTGCATGTGCCGCCAAATTTTTCGGCCACACCAAAATCCATGCAAATGGCTTTTGCATGGCCTATATGGAGATAGCCGTTTGGTTCAGGCGGGAAACGCGTGTTAAGGCGTCCGCCGTTTTTACCGGCCTTGAGATCGTCGGCTACAATTTGCTCCACAAAATTCAATCCTTTTGAAACCTCAGGGGTTTCAGTTTCTTTATTCTCAACCATAGTTGCTGATATGTTATTGTGTTTCAGTTTTTTGACCGCAGCAGAACCGCATTTGGCAAAAACATTGGCTCATGAACGGGTGTGTTCATGTTGTTTATGTCGCTATTCTCAGCCGCTGCTCTTTGTTTTAATTTGCAAAAATAGCAATTCTTTCCCGATAATTTCTATTTGAAGGGGCTTTTTTTGCCTGTAGGTTGCCTATGAAAGTTAAATTGGTTAAATTTGCGTCAAACAGGCCCGGAGGCCGTTTTGCAAAGCACAATAACATGAATCCAGACATAATATTTAAATATTTCCCGTCGCTGACAGAGCGCCAGAAGCAACAGTTCGAGATGCTTGGAACTCTTTATCCTGAATGGAATGAAAAAATCAATGTGATTTCCCGCAAGGATATAGACAACCTGTATGTCAACCATGTGCTTCACTCTCTTGCCATTGGCAAATTTATTCAGCCGGCCGCAGAGACCACGTTTCTTGACATGGGAACCGGGGGCGGTTTTCCAGGAATACCTCTGGCAATTCTTTTTCCCGATTGCAAATTTCATCTGATCGACCGTATCGGGAAAAAAATCAAAGTTGCCAGTTCGGTGGCAGAAGCTGCCGGTATTACTAATGTATCGTTCCAGCATGGGGATATAGGAGAGTGCCGCGGTAAATTTGATTTTGTTGTATCAAGAGCGGTGATGCGCCTTGACGAGCTCTTGCCTCTTATAAGGAAAAACATTGCGAAAGAGCAGCGCAACTCCGTTCCTAACGGGCTGATATGCCTGAAAGGTGGAGATCTGCGCGAAGAGTTGCGGATGGCCAAAGGCGACCCGATGACAGAGAACATATCAGTGTATTTCTCAGAGCCGTTCTTTGAAACCAAACAATTGATATATATGCCCGTGCCGGTCTGATCCAGAACATTTAAAGCTCGTAAAAGGTTATACCAATATGGAAATCAAACGCTTTGAAGTAAATCTCTTCGGGGAAAATACTTACGTAATCTGGGATAGCACAACCCGCGAAGCTGCGGTTGTTGATCCGGGAATGTCGGATCAGACAGAAATTGACGAGGTCGAATCGTTTGTGTCGGCCAATTCGCTGACAGTAAAATATCTGCTTCTAACCCACATACATATCGACCACACCTTCGGCATTGAGGCATTGAAATCGGCCTATAATGCTGCGTTGCTTGCCCACAAAGGAGATGTGCCTTTGGGGCAGACGCGCCAGCAACAGGCTCAGATGTTTCGTTTGCCAGTGAGACTCGGCCCGGTAGAACCGGATCGTTTTATATCTGACGGAGACACACTCCGCCTCGGAACGGAAGAGATAAAGGTTATTCACACTCCGGGTCATTCTCAGGGAGGCGTGTGCTACTATGTGCCCGAGTCGGGGTTTGTCCTGACCGGCGACACACTTTTCAGGGGTAGTGTCGGACGGACTGATCTGCCGGGAGGCAATCAGAGGCAGCTTATCATATCAATTAAATCGCAGTTGCTTGGGCTTCCACCTTCAACGGTGGTATATCCGGGGCATGGCCCTGCGACAACTATTGGCGAAGAAGCGCGCAGCAACCCGTTTCTATAACTCCGAATAGGTGATATGTCATTCCATTGTCAAGTTACAATAGATAATCGGCTTTGAGTGCGGTTTATCCAGCAGCTCAAAGCCGATTGTTTAGTTCTACATCTGTTAATGCCATAAATTGAGTCGTGAATAGTTCTTGGCACACAAGACTGTCTGCATATCTAAAAAATGTATTGCACGCCGACTTCATATCCTATATACATATGTTGTTCATTGGCTTCACTGGTTTTAGACCATAGAGTCCGTCTGGGCGCGATAGATTCTGATATATTCGAATCGGAGTAAAGATAATTGATGCTTGCACCACCAAATATGTTGAAATGATTCCACATTTTGAATGAAGGCGCAAGTAGATAACCTAAATGGTAGTTAGATTTATCTGTCTCAGTCGTAACCAAAGAGGTGTGTCCCTTGAATTCGTTGTCGATTCTAAACCATTTTGTTACAGGTATATGTATGCCATAACCACACTCTGCAACTCCCTTGTTCTTCGTCATATTATGATTAACCCCAATTCCCAGGATTCCATATGTGTATTTGCCTCCTGATCTGAATGACACCATTGTGTTTCCTGACAGGTCATAGGTTAGAGCTAACCCCAACTCACCTTTTTTGATAATATTTACCAAGCCGATAGGGATGTCGCTTTCTTCAGCGATATTAAGAATACCGGCGAACTGCACCCCTTTCACCTTTTTGGCCTTATTAATTATTCCGGCGAATTGCAGGCCATGGACGTCTCCGGCTATGTTTGCTATGCCAGCGAGTTGCATTCCATCAAAATTACCTTTTGTATAGTTTGCAATACCACCTAGCATAAATCCTTTCGAACCAGAGCCGGAAATGCTAAAAATGCCGGACAGTTGAAATCCCCTGTAAGAAGAGAATGTGATATTAGAGATTCCGGCTATGGCGCATCCAGTGCCTATGCCTCCGATATAGTTGGTGATTCCGGCTAATTGCATTCCTGTGGCATTGTTCGTTATGATATTGCTCAATCCGGCAAGGCTAAGGTATTTGTCGTTCTTGGAAAGGCCTGCCAGCAGATTTAACGACACTCCATTGGAGTATTCTTTTGCCGATAATCCGTTAGTCCCAAGCGGATAGACAAAACTTATCTGAAATGGACGATATGGCTGATTCTGGGCAGCAAGTTTCGATACGGCCAAGAGTAGAGTCAATAACAATGTCTTGATTTTCATAATTGGCTATAAATTTTGTATACGTTCGGCTCTGCGCAGCGCTACATAAAGAAACGTGAGCCAGCTCTGCCACGTCTTGATTTGAAAGTCGTAGGAAATCATTAGCACAGAGTAACAATAGTAGCCCATGCTATGAGCGTGAGAATCTCTATGATAATCATTGTGCTACTGGTGGGATTTGCTCCGGTCTCCA
>CAMWTV010000137.1 GCA_947177215.1 uncultured Muribaculaceae bacterium | reverse complement strand
CCCAGCGGCTGCTTGAAATGATATGGCGCCGCAACAAAGAGCGTGAGGACGCCGAGGAGAGGGAGCAGGAGATCCGCGACAAGGTTGGGCGTATCAACCGCAAGGAGACGTATGTGCTCCGTTACGATGACAAGGGTGACTCTAATTTCAAGTTCTCAGACTGCTGCAGTCCGATTCCGGGCGATGAGGTGATGGGCTTTATCGACGATAACGGAGATGTTGTGGTGCATTCGCTCGACTGCCCGCGTGCCAACGCTCTAAAGGCCAGTTTCGGTCAGCGCATCCTTTCGACGCGCTGGGAGGTGAGCGGCGGAAAATTCCTTGCAAGCATACATATAGAGGGGATTGACCGTCACGGCATTCTGCATGAGTTGATATCGTTGATTTCCTCCCATCTGTCGTTCGACATCAGGGCTCTTGACATCAAGGCTGAGAATGAAGTTTTTTTCTGCGATCTGTCGTTGCTTGTGAGTGATGTGGAGGGGGTGAACGACCTTTGCGCCAAGGTCAGGAAGATCAGCGGCGTGAAAAGGGTTTCCAGAGTGCAGTGAGGCAGACCGGAGATTATAAGTGACAGGCGACAGAACAATTATGAAGAAAGACAATAAATTTTATCTGGGGCTGATTTTTACGGTCGCAACTGTTTTGATGGTTTATTTCATGCCGCGCGACAGTCGTCATAAATTCAGCTATGAGGCGAACCGTCCGTGGAGCTATTCGCTTCTGACGGCGCCGTTCGATATAACGATCTACCGTGACTCGGCAACCGTAAAGGCTATGACCGACAGTGTGGAGCGAACGATGGTGCCGATCTACCGGCGAGACAGCGATGTGGGGCGTCGGGTTATAGACGCTGTTGCGGGGGCCGATTCTCTGCCGGCGGGTGTGCGCCGGCGTCTGACTTCAACTTTGCGCGAGCTTTACGGGCGCGGAATCGTAGACCAGAGCACAGCCACCCTCATATCGCGCGGATCGCTGCCTGAGGTAAAGTTTAACGAGAACAATGTGAATGTTTCGTATCCTACAGGTTCGTTTGTGTCGCAACGCGACGCATACGCCCTGCTCGACTCGCTCAACCACGATGCAGAGGGGAGGCGCGTGATGCAGGCTCTCGGCATGTCGGCGTTGCTGCAACCAAATATTGTAGAGGACAAGGAGGCGACGAAACAGTATCATGAGGCGCTGATACAGCCTATCGTGGCCGGTATCGGCGTGATCCAGAAAGGTGAGCGCATCATAGCGCAGGGCGATATAGTGACCCCTCAGCTTTATCAGATTCTTCAGAACTATGAGAGCACCCTTGACAGGCAGAGCAATAACGACCGCCGCAGGCTGGGGAATATTCTTGCCGGGCAGACTCTGTTTGTGATGCTGCTTCTGGGTCTGCTTTATGTGTTTGTCTACATGTATTATCCCCGCAAGCTCGAGCGGCCCAAGGAGATTCTTGTGCTGATGCTGCTTGTTGTGTGCTTCTTCGTGTTCACGGTTGCGCTCAACAGGGCGTTTGTTTCGGGGGTGTATCTGTCGCCTATCGCGATTCTGCCTATCATGGTGTCGGTGTTTTATGACTCGCGCACGGCATTTTTCGTGTTTGCGCTCGAGACGCTGCTCTGCTCGGTTACGGCTACATTCCCGATGGAATTTCTGTTTATAGAGCTTACGGCGGGAACGGCTGTGATCTTTTCGCTGAAGGAGCTGTCGCGGCGTTCGGAGCTGCTGAGATCGGAGGCTATCGGTTTTGCCGGTTATGTGGTGGCTTATGTCGCTGTGGAGCTGATGACCGCCGGTTCGCTGGGTTCGCTGTCGTGGCGCATAATCGGCTTTTTCGGGATCAATGCGGTGTTGATTTCATTCGCATATATCCTGATACTGATTTTTGAGAAGCTGTTCGGCATGGTCTCGGTGGTGACGCTGGTGGAGTTGTCGGATATAAACAATTCGGTTCTCAGAGAGCTTTCACAGGAGTGTCCGGGCACGTTCCAGCATTCGATGGCTGTGAGCAACCTGGCCACTGAGGCGGCCCACCGCATCGGGGCCAATGTGCAGCTGGTGCGTGCCGGAGCGCTTTATCACGATATCGGCAAGATCGACAATCCGGCTTTCTTCACCGAAAACCAGTATGGGGTGAATCCCCATGACGCGCTGACCCCCATACAGAGCGCGCGCATCATCACCCGTCATATATCCGACGGTCTCAAGCGCGCCGAGAAGGCCAAGCTGCCGGGGGTGATACGCGATTTCATAACCCAGCATCACGGATGTGGCAAGGCGAAATATTTCTATAACACATATTGCCGTCAGCACCCCGACGAGGATGTCGACGAGGGTATGTTCTCTTATCCCGGCCCGAACCCCCAGACCAAGGAGGCTTCGCTGCTGATGATGGCCGACACGGTTGAGGCCGCCTCGCGGAGCCTGACCGATTATTCACAGGAGGCTATACGCGGACTGGTTGACAGGCTTATCGACGCTCAGGTGGCCGACGGGCTGCATAACGACTCGCCGCTGTCGTTCCGTGACATCAAGGAGATAAAAGAGTGCTTCATACAGCGCCTGCGGAGCATGTATCACGCCCGTGTGTCGTATCCGGCCGATGTCAAGCGCAAGGAAAAGAGCGCCGATGAGGAGAAACCTTCGGAAAACGAAAACAGCGATGGGCAGACTAAGCAATGAGTTCCGCGAGTTCCTTTCAGGGCAGCTCGCGTCGGAGGCCGATGCGCTTGCGGCTGCGCTTGAGGGGAGTGAGCCTTCGGTGTCGGTGAGAATAAACCCGATGAAGGATGGCGGCAGTTGCGAGGTGGTTGGCGGCGCAACTGCTGTGCCATGGTGCAACGATGGCTTTTATCTCGGTGACAGGCCTGATTTCACGCTTGATCCGGCTATGCACCAGGG
Organism: uncultured Muribaculaceae bacterium; assembly: GCA_947177215.1. GTDB lineage: Bacteria > Bacteroidota > Bacteroidia > Bacteroidales > Muribaculaceae > UBA7173. The sequence goes on along the minus strand of CAMWTV010000137.1, from coordinate 3,364 downwards.
GCGTTATTATGTGCAGGATGCGTCGTCGATGGTAATATGGATGATAGTAAGGGAGCTTTCGGCCCGGTTGAATACCCCGGGCAGGGGAAAGCTGCGTTATCTCGACGCCTGTGCCGCTCCGGGCGGAAAAACCACTGCCGCCATGGCGGCGTTGCCGCCCGATGCGTTTGTGGTTGCCAATGAGTTTGATTTCAGACGTGCCGAGATTCTGAAGGAGAATGTGATAAAATGGGGTAAGGGGGAGGTGGCCGTGAGCCGTGGCGACACGGCGCGTTTCAGGCGGCTGCCGTGCTGGTTTGATATAGTTGCGGCCGATGTGCCCTGTTCAGGCGAGGGTATGATGCGCAAGGATGCCAAGGCGTGTGAGCAGTGGAGCGAGAATCTGGTGAGGGAGTGTGCGGCCCGTCAGCGCGAGATTGCGGGCAATCTGTGGGAGGCATTGCGTCCGGGGGGATATTTCATCTATTCGACATGCACATTCAACCGTCAGGAAAACGAGGATATGCTGGCATGGATGGCTGATGAACTCGGCGCCGTTGTGGAGCAGATTCCGGGAGAGGTTCCGGAGGGGGTTGTGCAGAGCGAAACGATGTGGCGCTTTCTGCCGTCGCGCATCCGGGGCGAAGGGCTTGCCATAGGAGTGCTCAGGAAGCCGGAGAACGGCGGAAAACCTTCAGAAGGGGATGTTGGCTGCCGCGATGTGAACAATGGCGTGAAGAGGCTTAAAAAAGGTCGTGACGGCCGTGGAGATAAAAACGTGAAGGGGGCGCCTGACATGAAAGAGATTTTCAGGCGTTGCGGTTCGTGGCTTGACGACGGGAGAGATTATGATTTCTCGCTGCATGGCGATGAGATAAGAGCTGTAAGGAAAAGTTGTGGCGCAGAGGTGAGAGAGCTTGATGGTGTTCTCGATCTGATCTATGCCGGCATCACGGTTGGGAATCTGAAGGGGCGTGACGTGATGCCTGCGCATGCTCTCGCCATGTCGGCCTCGCTGCGCCGTGGTGCGTTCAACGAGGCGGAGGTGAGCCGTGAAACAGCTCTTGCATATCTCAGGCGCGAGGCCCCGGAGGGTATCGAAGCTCCACGTGGAGCTGTTATGCTTACATATGGGGGGTGGCCGTTGGGATTTGTGAACCATCTGGGCAACCGATCGAACAATCTTTATCCGCAGGCATGGCGGATTATGAAAAAATGTTGAATAACACTGTATATTTTTTGGATATAGTCAGGAAACATGCTAATTTTGCATTCACAGAGATTCTTAAGGCAGTAGCTTCCGAATGCTGAAGCATGTGATCAACAGATAGTGGATCAGGATGTTACGTGCTGTCGGAATGATGGCGCTTAAAGTTGCCTGATTCAGTGCAAGGGCGGGACATGATGTGCCGCAATTGTATATTTCAGAGTTTCAGATTGCAGAAGCGGTGCCACGGTCTCTCTGACTGAAATGAAAAGATATTTTTTGACCCTTTATTACCAGTTCAATAATCCCGAGGGAGTGCAGGCCGCGAGGCGTCGTCTCCCTCTTTCTTTTTATGCTATGTGGTATGTGTTGTCTCAGCGCAGGAGGGCCTTGGAGACTTTTACCGAGCCGTCGGAGAGGGTGGTGCGGCGGATGAACAGGCCGGAGGTGGGGCTGGCTACGGGACGGCCGAGCAGGTCGAAATATTCGGTAGACACGGCGGCTGGGGTGTCGGTTGCCGGTGCGGAGATGCCACCCTCGCTGTCGGTGTAGACAATGGCCGATGTGTTGCCGGAATCATAGACGGTCTGGACGCCCATGCGCGAATAGTCGCCGCAATAGAAAAACACTGTATGCGATGCTCCCATTACCAGAATGTCGGTATCGCCTTCGAATGTGTATGGAACAAGCTCCATGTCGGATGACAGGAAGGGATAGTCGGCGGGTGTGAAGGTAAACGGTGTGTTGTCGAGATAAAGACGGTAGGTGAGGTTGGCCTTGTCGAGAAGAATCCCTTCGGTATTGGTAACAGGCAGTATGAACTCAATGGCTCCGAAACCATAGTCGGGATCGTATGGCTCATAGAGTGTTATGATGGGATTGGCGGGGGTGAGCGACATGTTGTCGGTTACCGGCCGCAGGGTCGGACGGGCGAATCCCTCCACTTCGAGAACGATGCGTTCGCCGAGTGTGTTCACCACCATCCCCTCGTCGGTTGTCATAACAGATGTTTCCGGATCGTAGGCCATGACAACATCTTCTTTCGGGGTGAAAGTGTCAACATAGTCCCAGAGATATTCGTTGTAGACCGGAATGACTTCTGCCCCGTTGAAGTAGCAATAGTGGGTATAGGCTTTCTCTATGCCGATGTACTGGCGTGACGGGATGGTTACCGACTCTCCGGAGACTGTGCCCTTGACCCAGCTGTCGGGGAAGTAGGTGGAGAGTCCCTGAAGGTATATGTCGCTGCCTGAGATAGCCGCATTGATGAAATGCCCGTCATAACCGTAGGTCATGGCCCATTTCCGGGGTTCGAGCCCTGAGGGGAGCTCTGTGAGGGTGTCGGTGAACGGTGTGAAAACGGTGTTGAACTCTCCGTAGCCATACCAGTTTCCGGCTGCATCGGCCAGTCCGAGTATGGTGTCGATCTGCTCACCCCCTTCCATAACCCATTTTCCGTCGGTCAGGGTATATGTTATGGTGTTGTTGTCGCTGTCAACGAGATATGTGCCTTCCTGATCCTGTCCGGGCGCAGAGGTCACAGTGTAGTTCATGCGGTTGGCATAGAGTGTTATTGTCTGGCTGTTGACAGTGCCTTGGGTGATTGCCTGAGGCAGGTGTGCCACAAGGGTGTTGCCGTCGGTTCTCTCAAGTTTCAGATATGAACCGGTGTCGGCCTGGGAGAAGGGATTGTGGAGATATACAAAGCCGTCATCGCCTTCAATCATTTCGGCCACAATGCCTTCGAAAATTTCTGTCGAGACCGAGCCCATTACGGCGTAGTAAGCTCCGCCACTGCGTGAATAGTCTTTCTGCACCCCTTCGGGACGTTCTGTCACTATGTCAGGTAGCGCCGGATCTTTGATGCGCTCAAAGGCTGTAAGGCAAGGCGCATGAAGAGAGGCGGATGTTGCGGCGGCAGATGTAGCCGAAGCCATGGCAATCAGTGTTGCGGTGATTGGGAGGATCAGGAATTTGCTCATGTGAGTGAATTTGATGATTGATGGGCGATTGCGTGAGTGCAATCGCGAATTTTGACAAAGGTAAGTAAAAAACGCAAAAAAACAGCCTGGATTAGGCGAAAGTGTTGTGGAAACGGGAAAGAATGCCTAACTTTGCGCAGCAAATGCCCAGATGGCGGAATCGGTAGACGCGCTGGTCTCAAACACCAGTGGAGCA
>CAMWTV010000136.1 GCA_947177215.1 uncultured Muribaculaceae bacterium | reverse complement strand
GGTGCAGGTAACCGAAGGGGGTGGCGAAATTCTTCCGACCGAAGCGGTGCACTTCACCCGCAAGGAGATAAAAGACAACTGGCGCCTGGCTTGTCAGGTGAAAGTCAAGAATGATGTCGAAATCAACGTTCCGGCTTCAGTGCTTGATATCAAGGAGTATGAGTGCACTGTGGTGTCGAACAACAATGTTGCGACCTTCATCAAGGAGTTTATCGTAGCCCTTCCGGAAGGCGCCCACATGAACTTCATTCCAGGCTCATACGCCCAGATCAAGATTCCCCCCTTCCAGATCGATTACGACAAAGATATCGACAAGGCCTCGATCGGGCCGGAATATCTGCCTGCCTGGGAAAAATTCGGGCTGTTCGGGCTTAAATGTGTCAACAAGGAGACCACGGTTCGAGCCTACTCCATGGCCAACTATCCGGCCGAAGGCGACCGCTTCATGCTCACAGTGCGCATAGCCACACCGCCGTTCAAACCGAAACCCGAAGTAGGTTTCATGGATGTGAACCCCGGCATCGCGTCAAGCTACATATTCACGCTCAAGCCAGGCGACAAGGTTATGATGAGTGGCCCTTACGGCGACTTCCATCCTATCTTCGACTCGAAAAACGAGATGATGTGGATAGGTGGCGGCGCAGGTATGGCTCCACTCCGCGCTCAGATCATGCACATGACCAAGACGCTGAAAACCACCGACCGGAAGATGAATTACTTCTACGGTGCCCGCGCGCTTAACGAGGTGTTCTATCTCGACGATTTCCTGCAGCTCGAGAAGGAGTTCCCCAACTTCAAGTTCCACCTCGCGCTCGACCGTCCGGATCCGGCAGCCGATGCGGCAGGAGTGAAATATACTCCGGGATTCGTTCATCAGGTAATCTATGACACATATCTGAAAGACCATGAATCGCCCGAAGATATCGAATACTACATGTGCGGCCCCGGCCCGATGAGTAACGCTGTTAACGGCATGCTTGATTCGCTGGGCGTTGATCCGGCGAGCATCCACTACGACAACTTCGGCGGCTAAGAGAGTGTTGAAGCTCTTGTGCCGGAGCAGATGTTCACACAAAAACATCAGAGGCATTGATTACTATAACAGAAAATAAGAACCTGAAAGAAATGACCACATTCGGCATTGATGCCGAATGTGGCCGTTTGATTGAATATGACACCGCCGCCGAGCTTCGGGAACTATGTAAGTCCGGGGAACTTGACGGGGCGCTCCCTCTGGGGGGCGGAAGCAATATCCTGTTCACAGGGGCATGCCGTGATCTGACTGTGATTCATTGCCGTAACACAGCATTCTCAATAAGGGAGACGGATAACTGCGGCATTGTTGAGGTGTCGGCAGCAGCCGGATGCGTGCTTGACACTCTTTGCGAACAAACGGCAGCAGCCGGGCTGTGGGGGCTCGAGAACCTTTCAGGCATTCCGGGTGAGATAGGAGGAGCGGTTGTACAGAACGTAGGTGCTTACGGCGCTGAACTCGGAGATGTGGTAGCCCGTGTAAACTGTCTGAATGTGAAAACCAATGAGTTTGTGACTCTTACCGGAGAGGAATGCCGTTATGGCTATCGCGACTCTGTTTTCAAACATCACCCGGCAAAAGAGCAGCTGATAGTAACCGAGGCTGTGCTGACCCTGCGTCGCGACGGTGTTCCCAACCTGAGCTATTCCGGGCTGAAAGAGCGGATCGGGAGAATGTCAGGTTTAAACCTCTCCCCTACTGTCATGCGTGGTGAAGTAATGGCCATGCGCAACGGGAAACTCCCCGATCCGAAGAAAACCGGAAGCGCGGGAAGCTTTTTCAAAAATCCTGTGGTCAGCCTGGAATTTCACGCTGAGATCGAGAAGAGATATGGCGACAGAGTTCCGGGGCACAAGGTAACCGACTCTGACGGATTGGAGCGCATAAAACTGTCGGCGGCATGGCTTATCGACAAGTCAGGCTGCAAACAGTTTTCAGCCGGAGGCGCATCGCTCTGGCCTCTGCAACCGCTTGTCATAGTCAATACAGAAGGCGCCGCCACGGGCGCAGATGTCATAAACCTCGAAAAACAGATAATCGCCACGGTAAGAACCCGTTTCGGCGTGGAACTTGTGCCTGAGGTAATTCATATCTGAAAAATCAACCATCACCAACACCATGAGCTCATTTGTAATTGAAGGAGGCCGCACTCTCAGCGGCGAGATAACTCCGATGGGAGCGAAAAACGAAGCATTGCAGGTTATCAGCGCAACGCTGCTGACCACAGCGCCTGTAACCATAAGCAATGTTCCCGAAATCAGAGATGTAAGAAACCTCATCAGCCTGCTTCAGCAGATGGGCGTAGAGGTTACACGCCTCGAGAAGGGGCTTTACACATTCTGCGCCCGTGAGATAGACACAGAATACACCATGAGCGCAGATTTCGTGAAGAGATGCGCGGCTTTGCGCGGGTCGGTGCTGGTTGTAGGGCCTCTGCTGGGACGGTTCGGCAAAGCTTATTTCCCTAAGCCCGGAGGCGACAAGATCGGACGGCGGAAAGTCGACACCCATATCCAGGGGTTCATCAATCTTGGAGCAGACTATGAATATGACTCCGAGAAAAAGGCATATCTGCTCACCGCTCCGGCCAACGGTCTCACCGGATGCAGGATGCTTCTTGACGAGGCATCTGTTACCGGCACAGCCAACATTCTGATGGCGGCAGGATGCGCTCACGGCACTACCACGATCTATAATGCTGCCTGTGAGCCATATGTGCAGCAACTCTGCTCGCTGATGACTGCAATGGGCTACACCATAACCGGAATCGGATCAAACCTTCTGACAATCGAAGGGAAAGCTGCAGGAAACAATGACAAAGCCATCGAACACCGCATTCTGCCCGACATGATCGAGGTTGGAAGCTTTATCGGGATGGCGGCGATAACCCGCAGCTCGATAACCATCAAGAACGTAAGCTACGAAAACCTCGGAATCATTCCGGAAAGTTTCCGCCGGCTTGGCATCCGCCTTGAGCAGCGCGGAGACGACATTTTTGTGCCCGCACAGGAGAGCTATGTGATCGAGACATCGCTTGACGGATCGATCATGAACATTGCCGATGCGCCATGGCCGGGACTTACCCCCGACCTTCTGAGTGTGCTGCTGGTAGTTGCCACACAGTGTCAGGGATCGGTGCTGATTCACCAGAAAATGTTCGAGAGCCGCCTGTTTTTTGTCGACAGCCTGATTGACATGGGCGCACAGATAATTCTGTGCGATCCGCATCGTGCTGTGGTGATCGGGCATGACCATCGTTTCACCCTTAGAGCCAGCCACATGACATCGCCCGACATAAGAGCCGGCATCGCCCTTCTGCTGGCAGCCATGTCGGCCAAAGGAACAAGCATTATCGGCAACATCGAGCAGATTGACCGTGGATACGAGGATATCGACGGGCGTCTGAATCTGCTTGGAGCATCTATAACACGAGTTGACTGAAATCGGCGTCACGTCCGCTGAAAGCGATCAGAATATCAGTCAGACTTAATTGCCGGAAGGCCTGATTCCGGCCTCTATGACATTTTTAGGAATTTTTACGGCCGCACCCAGGAGGTATGCGGCCGTAACTTTGCATTACGGTATCTTTGTGCATTGGCTGAGACCAGCTCTGCGGCATGCTTCGGCGGCCTTTATCAGATAACCGGAATGGTGAGATCGTTACGAGAAGACCAAATGCTGTCCGAAAAGGCGATTAATTGTCCGATTCGGCCATATACGGAAATTTTTCGTTATTTTTTCAATATCTTTGTTTTAACAAAAGCAGATGAAGAATAACAACGCCATCGGGGCGTCAGAAGCCTTCGCAACCGGCTTCGGAATACACCTTTATGACATGATCTACGGGAAAAGCCCCCTACAGAGAACCGGCTATGACTTCCCGCGCCATTTAACCAGAATTTAACCCAAACTCTATCAATATCTGTCGCTCCCCAAGGGCGGCTGTTGTTTTTCAGTTTACTTCCGATGATTACAGCAATGATCATTCTGTTCGTTCTCGGGTATCTCATGATAGCCCTTGAACACCTGTTGAACGTCAACAAGGCCACATTCGCCTTGATGATGAGTGGTATTCTCTGGGCTGTCTACGCCATGTGCTCGCACGATCCGAATCTGTCGGAAGATATGGTCATTGCGCTCGGCGACACATGTGAGATAGTCGTGTTTCTTATCGGAGCCATGACGATTGTGGAACTTATTGACCGTTACGGTGGATTCAACATAATTGTTCACCGCATCCATGCCCGTAATAAACGGGGGCTGATGTGGGTGCTGGCATTCGTGGCGTTTTTCATGTCGTCGATTCTCGACAACATGACAACCACCATCATAATGGTGATGATGCTCAGACGCATGCTGTCAGACCAGAAAGAGCGCTGGCTGTTTGCGTGTGTGATAGTTCTGGCAGCCAACAGCGGCGGTGCCTGGTCGCCCATAGGCGACATCACCACCATAATGCTATGGATGAAAAACTATGTAAGCTCGGCCGATCTTATTATAAACCTGATAGTTCCGTCGCTGGTGTCGGTCATCGTACCCACTCTGATAGCGAGCCGGTATGTGAAAAGCGAGCCGGTAGAACAGCTCAATGCGACCGACCAGCGCATAGGCTACGAGCTGTCGCGCCATCACAAAGGGTTGTCGATACTTGTCTTGTGTTGCGGTGTGGCCGGGCTTCTGTTTGTGCCGGTGTTCAAGACCATAACCCATCTGCCCCCCTACATGGGCATTCTGATCTCGCTGGGATGCCTTTGGCTTCTGACAGAACTCATAGTGCGCCGTTATCGTCTTGACGGCAAAATCGAGGGGCGCATATCGCAGGTGGTGCGTCACATCGACATGTCGACGATACTCTTCTTCCTCGGCATACTGCTTTCAGTGAGCGCCATTCAGCAGGCCGGCATCCTCAACAACCTCGCCCACTGGCTTGACCAGACAATTCATGAGCCGTATCTTATCAACGGCATAATAGGTGTGCTGTCGTCGATTGTCGACAATGTGCCGCTGGTGGCCGCGTGCATGAACATGTATCCCGTAGCCACCGATGCGATGGTTTCGGCTGCTGCCGATCCGACCTATATGGCCTATTTCGTGGAAGACGGCCTGTTCTGGCATCTTCTGACCTTCTGTGCGGGAGTGGGAGGTTCACTGCTGATAATCGGGTCTGCCGCAGGTGTTGTGGCCATGGGTATCGAAAAAATCTCGTTCATGTGGTATGCCAAACGCATAACCCTGCTGGCCTTTGCCGGCTATGTGGCGGGAATCGTCACCATATGGCTTGAGACCCTTGTGCTGAACATCTGACCGTTTTTTCAATATAGTTAACATCGCGGAGCCGTAACCTTGCGGCTCCGCGTCTGTTATATTATAAATACAGTTTTTCAGGCTGCCACCCAAGCAGAAAAGGTCTCACCTGTAAAATATCTATAAAAACGAAAAAACAGGACTATCATGAACGACAGACTCACCTACGAAGAAAAGAAAGAACTGCCCGACAGTGTGTTCGGGCTTCCGGAACGGCGTGAATATCCTATGCCTGACGCCGCACATGTGCGTGCCGCCGAAGCTTATTTCCGCAATTGTCCGGAGGCACTTAAACCGCAACTCGCACGGGCTATAATTGCCAAAGCCAGAAAGTTCGGAGTTGACATAAAGAGCCCGACAGTGCTGTCGTATGCACGTGAATAACACTTCAAATGTGTGTTCAGCCCCAAGGCTGACATTGATTCCGTAGATCGGGCTCTGCCGAAGTGATAAACAAACACACTCTTAATTTAACCTAAAAAGCCTATTCTTTATCCAAAGAATTTTAAAGATTGTGTTTTATTCTATAACTTTGTGCTAAATTCCACATTCAGAGCACCTGCCAAACGCCGTTTTATGAAAGCTCCGGCAACACTGATGTCGCTGCAAAATCCGCGTCAGATATGCCTACGGCAATACGGGTGTTATTTTTAATTCCAATGTGAATTCAACAGAAATGAAGGAAGAATATAAAGAAATAGCCCCCTACGACGACAGCGCGTTTCAACAACACATGGCCCGTCTGATAAAAGAGCCCGGATTTGAAAACGCCATAAAATATGTCATGCCCGATGCTGATTTCGGTCTGCTGGCCGAGAATCTGAAGAAGATCGAATCGAAAAACCAGTTTCAGCATCAGATAATGTTCGGCATACTGAAACTGCTGGAGAGCAAGACAACAGCCGGAGTAACGGATTCGGGATTCGAGAATCTGCCTGCCGACAACAATGTGCTCTTCATAACGAATCACCGCGACATAGTGCTTGACGCGTCGTTTCTGGGTCTGG
>CAMWTV010000135.1 GCA_947177215.1 uncultured Muribaculaceae bacterium | reverse complement strand
AGCATGGACGCCAGCCCATTGTCTACGACATTCCTGAAATGGAAAAGTATCTGAAAGACACTTACGGCATCACGGTATATCAGGAGCAGGTGATGTTGCTGTCGCGACTGCTTGCCAACTTCACCCGAGGCGAAAGCGATACCCTGCGCAAAGCCATGGGTAAGAAGCTCATCGACAAGATGAACCACCTCAAGGGAAAATTCCTTGCAGGCGGACAGGCCAATGGCCACGACCCCAAGGTGCTTGAAAAAATCTGGGGCGACTGGGAGAAATTCGCGTCATACGCCTTCAACAAGAGCCACGCCACATGCTACAGCTGGGTGGCTTTCCAGACCGCATATCTCAAAGCCAACTACCCGGCCGAATATATGGCCGCTGTGCTCAGCCGCAACCGCTCTGACATAACCAAGCTCACTAACTTCATGGACGAATGCAAAGCCATGAAAATACCGGTAAAAGGCCCCGACGTAAACGAATCGTTCAACGACTTCGGTGTCAACAAAAGCGGCGACATCCGTTTCGGACTCGCGGCTGTCAAAGGCGTAGGCGACAACGTTGTGGCAGCCATCATTAAAGCCCGCAACGAAGGCGGACGCTTTGAAAGCCCCTACGATTTTGTTGAGCGCGTGCCCTCGTCAGTTATCAACCGGCGCACGTTCGACAGCCTTGTGCTTGCCGGAGCCTTCGACAGTTTCACCGAGCTGAAAAGAGAAGATTATTTCGAGAAAAACAACCGCGACGAAACTTTTTCCGAGCAGTTGCTCCGCTATGGCGCGTCTTACCAGAATGCCTCGCGCGAACAGGGCGCCTCGCTCTTCGGCGACATGGATGCCGAGCTCAACACTGCCGGTCGGCCGCCGGTGAAATCGGCTGTGCCCTGGGTCGACGCCGTTAAACTGGAAAAAGAGAGGGAACTGGTGGGAATGTATCTTTCGGCCCACCCGCTCGACCCCTACTTCATGGAGCTGACCTACGGCCTCACCTCAATAAAGGAATTCAACGAAGCCATTCCGGAAGAGGGGCGTGAACTGAGTTTCGGCGGAATGGTCACGAAATTCGAATCGCGCCCTTCACGACGAGGAGGCAATTTCGGCATAATGGCCATGGAAGACTATTCCGGCACATGCGAGCTGCGCCTCTTCGGCCAGAAATATATCGACTTCGCCAATTACGGCAAACCCGGCACACCCATTCTCGTGAGCGGACGTTTCGAGCGCCGTTACAACGGTGAAATCAGTTTCGAGGTGTTGCGCATCAGGCTACTCAACGATGTGAAAGGGAATCTGCTCAGAGGTGTCACCATCGAACTCGAACCGCAGAACATCAACGCCACATTCCGCGATCTCCTGAAAGAACATCTGAAATCGTCAGGCACAAACAAGGGCTACCTTAACATCAGAATGTTCGACAGCGCAGCCAACAGATGGATAAAGATGAGTTCCGGCTATCAGGTGCCGCTCGACCGCGACCTTACAAAGATGCTCGAGTCGCTTGAAATAAAATTCGACTTCAGCCTATCATAAATACAAACGAATACTATTATAATCAACCAATAAACAAAATCATTATGGCATTACAAATCACCGACGCTAACGCTAAAGAAATCATTGCCTCTGGCAAACCCGTAGTTATCGACTTCTGGGCAACCTGGTGTGGCCCCTGTGTGGCCATGGCCCCGCTTATCGACCAGCTCGCCGAAGAATATGCTGATCAGGTTGTGATCGGAAAATACAATGTTGACGAAGAGGGCGATCTGAGCTCTGAATACCGCATCATGTCGCTCCCCACCATTCTGTTCTTCAAGAATGGAGAGAAAACCGCAATCCGCCTGGCCGGCTCACAGCAGCGCGCCACTCTCGAGGCCAAGATAAAAGAGCTCATCGAGCTTTAAGCCGGAATAAACTATAAAGCAAGGCCATGTGTCAGAAATTCAAGATATTGACACATGGCCTTGTTTCATATTCTCTTGGTGTTGTCAGCCTTCTATTGCGGTCAGATCTGATTCGTCATCTTCCGGCGAATACTGCCGCAACCGCCCTCCTTTGCTCGATCTGGCTCCCAGAGCCACAATCTTGCGCGCCGTGACAAGCACATTGCCGTGACCATCGCAAAGCCTTTTCCGTGCACGCTCATAGGCGCTGTCGGCCATTGATACAGCCTTTCTTATCTCATCGAGATCCGACATGAAACTCACAATCTTGTCGACCATCGTGCCGCTCAGACGGGCTATCTCCTGCACGTTCCGGTTTATGGCATCCTGTTTCCAAAGCTGTTCAAGCATTCTCAGAACAGAGATAAGATGCGTCGGCGACGTGAGCAGCACCCGCTTCTCATAAGCCTCCTGCCATATCGACTGATCAAGCTTCATGGTTGCCATATACGCACCCTCGTTCGGAATAAACATCATCACGAAATCCAGACGCTTCTCCCCCACCAGATCCTGGTAGCGTTTCCGTGCCAACTCATCGATATGACGTCGCACCGAGACAAGATGGCGTTTCGCGGCATCGGCCTGTTCCGGCGAGTCAGTCTCGGCATTGACATAATCTATATATGCGTTGAGCGACACCTTTGAGTCAACAACCACACATCGACCGTCGGGATAGAACACCACCACATCCGGACGCAACAGCTGGCCATTTTCACCCGACAGACGCGTACCGTCTTCATCGGTGGTCACCTGCGTACGGAAATGGCACCCTTTGCGCAGCCCCGACATTTCAAGAAGCCGCTCGAGAATCATCTCGCCCCAGTCGCCCTGAATTTTTGAATCGCCCTTCAGGGCGCGGGTCAGATCCTGAGCCTCCTTCCCTATCGAGCGGTTCAGCTCCATCAGGTTTCTGATCTCGTTTCTTAACGAGAAACGCTCTTTCGCCTCGTCGGAATATGCCGCATCGACCGCCTGCCTGAACTTGTCGATATCAGCTTTAAGCGGCGACAATATTTCATTGAGCCTCTGTTCCGAACTCTGCTTGAAAGCCGCGGCATGGCTTGAGAAAATCTCGTTGGCCAGATTCCTGAAACGGTCGGCCACCGCCAGCTCCTGCTCCTTATGCTCGATCTGGTTAATTGCAACACGCTCTTTAAGCGATGCTGCCACAGCCGCGAGCGATCCGTTTTCAGCTCTCAGACGCTCGACCGATGCCCGTTCTCTGGCCACATCCTGCTCTGCCGATACCAGAGAGGCTTTGAGCGAGGCATTCTCCACGCGCAGCGACGAAACCGTTTCACGTTCACTTTCGAGCTGACGGCGAAATGCGGCATCAGCGGCTGAAAAACGCCGCTGATGCAAAATTACCATCACCGCGATAGCAATCGCGAGAAGTGATATTATCAGTATATATACGTTCATGAACGGGGATGCACAATTACCTTCAGCGCATTGTATGCCCTCTCGGCCTTGGCACGGGCTGCCGCCACGGTCTCATCGGTTGCAAGAATCACAGCCATGCGGCGGTGACCTTTCACCTCAGGCTTGCCGAAAATGCGCATCTGCACTCCTGACTCGCGCAAAACATTCTCAAGGTTGTCAAACTCCACCTTGTCGGTGTCACCTTCAACCACCACAGCTCTCGATGCCGAAGCTCCATAGAAATGAACCGACGGAACAGGCAGACCGAGAAGCGCGCGGGCATGCAGCGAGAATTCGCTCAGTTCCTGCGAGATCATCGTCACCATTCCGGTGTCATGCGGGCGGGGCGACACTTCGCTGAAAATCACATGGTCGTCTTTCACAAAAAGCTCCACCCCGAAAATGCCGTATCCGCCAAGGGCATCAGTCACCTTACGGGCAATCTCCTGGGCCTGGGCCAAAGCGGTTTTGTTCATCGGCTGCGGCTGCCACGACTGGCGGTAATCGCCGTTTACCTGAATGTGTCCTATAGGCTCGCAGAATGCGGTTCCTGAGCATGAACGCACCGTAAGCAATGTTATCTCGTAATCGAAATCAACGAAACCCTCAACAATCACACGTCCGGCACCGGCACGACCTCCCTCTTGGGCCTCTTTCCAAGCAGCCTCTACATCCTCAGGCTTACGCACTGTGCTCTGGCCATGACCCGACGAGCTCATCACCGGTTTGACCACACATGGAATGCCTATCTCCTCGACGGCGGCAAGAAACTCCTCATGGGTAGAAGCGAAACGATAGGGCGACGTCGGTATGCCGAGCTCTTCGGCTGCCAGACGGCGTATCCCCTCGCGATTCATAGTCAGCCATGCAGCACGCGCCGTGGGAGTCACATTGAAACCCTCCTCCTCAAGTTTCAGCAAAGCCGGGGTGGCGATAGCCTCTACCTCAGGAATGATATGGTCAGGACGCTCCAGTTCGATAATTCTCCTCAACTCATCGGGATCAAGCATGTTGAACACATGACTGCGGTGAGCCACCTGCATTGCCGGAGCATCGGCATAGCGGTCACAAGCCACCACCTCGACACCATAACGCTGAAGCTCCAGAGCCACTTCCTTGCCAAGTTCACCACTGCCTAAAAGAAGAGCCTTACGACCTACCGGAGTCATCACCGAACCAATTTTTGCCATAAATAGGAATTTTTTATACTTACGATTTTGATTGATTAACCAACCGGCCCCGTCAAATGATTATGCCAATGCGATCATGCCGGTTTCACACTTGCAAAGTTAGCGATTTTATCCGATATGCGCAAACCCCTGCCCCTGCTCCGATGGCCGTGGCAAGCCCTGCGCGTATCCAACAAACCACCGCCGCCCGATGTTATTATAATGGTATAACAAGCGGCCGGTGAAATTCCAACAGTCATATAAGGCTGCATATATCGTTTGACTTATACCATTCTTATTTGTTTATGCAGGGATTATAAAAACCGAGTCGGCTATGGCAACCAATTTGTGTATCGGCAATCATAAACCGCGTCGTGGCGAAAGGGCCATCCTGACACTTTTGCACTGGATGGTTCTCATAGCCTCCGGCGCCCTTGTGGCGTGGATAACAAACGACACCCTTCAGGGAAATGTGTTTCTGGCAAGCCACCGCTATATGGTGTTTCAGTTCTGGGTGTGCATCCTCTTCCAGATCGACATCATTGCCGAATGGATATGCGCGCCTAAGAAGCGCACCTACATCACACGCCACATTTTCTTCATTCTAATCAGCATTCCATATCTCAATCTTGTAGAGCTTGCCGGGGCACACCCTTCGTCAACAGCTCTCTATTTCCTATGCTTCCTCCCCATGGTCAGAGCCGCATTCGTGCTGGCCATCATCACCGGAGCTCTTACCCAGAGCCGCGCCATGAGCACATTCTATGTCTATCTCATATGGGTTATCGTTTCCCTGTTTTTTGCGTCTCTCATGTTTTTTGAAGGCGAGCACTACATCAATCCGCAGGTCGACACCTTCTGGACATCTCTGTGGTGGGCCTGCATGTCAATGTCGACAGCCGGATGCAACATAACACCGGTGACCACCACAGGCACCGTGCTTCAGGTTTTTCTTTCGGCCGAAGGAATGATGCTCATTCCGGTTTTCACCGTCTACATAACGAAGGCCGTGCTCGGAACAGCCCGACAGCCCTCATCCCAAAACGATCAGACATAAAAAAGGCCGTGTGTCAAAGTCAATAGTCTTGACACACGGCCGATTGTTATATATCCTGCTACGGGATGCAGTCTGAATGGATTCTTCTGCAGAAACCCCGTTGCTCAGTCATTGGCCTCGAACAGGCCGGTATGACATTGTTTTTCGATCAGCGGATAACCACTTTGCTTCCGTTCACGATGTAGAATCCGGCAGCCAGATCGGAATACACGTTATGACCTGCCTCAACCTCGACATTGCGCACGAAACGACCGTCGAGTGTGTAGACCGGATAAACTGCTCCGGCAGTGGCGTCGATAACGAGATCGGAACCTTCGCCACGGATAAACAGGTCAGCTGCATCCTCTTCCACAGTATCGATGCCTGAAGTTACATTAACCGATACGATTCGCGAGAAAATAGATTCCGTATCTTTGTAAGATGTGGCTTTCACACGATAATACACTGTGCCCGCGGTTGTGTAGGGATCAAGAACGGTAACGGTTTTTCCGGCTCTGTAATCCTTGTCGAAAATAACCTCTTTCACAGCTTCCCAGCTTCCGTTGTTCAGACGGCGCTGTATGGTGTAGCTCTTTCCGGTTTCTCCGTTATGGTCATAGAACGAGATAATGTTTCTTTCGCCCTGACGGGTTACCTGAGGCATAGGAGGAGCGATTTTCCATACATGAGGCACTTCGCGGCTGCGTGTGAATCCGGGCTTTGACTGGAACTCTGCGAAATATTTTCCGGCAGGAGTGAGTTTGTTGCCGATCGAGATGCAGCGTGCGTCCTGAACCCAGTTGTAGAA
>CAMWTV010000134.1 GCA_947177215.1 uncultured Muribaculaceae bacterium | reverse complement strand
CTTCCGTTCAACAAAAAATGTTTCAGCTGGAACGAGATGCGCGCCGATGCCGATTTCGAATCGGGCTATTCATATGCCGCAGAGCTGATTCCGTCGACCCTAAACGCCGGCAATGTGATTTTCAGCCTCGAGAACAAGGCACTGCTCAACGGCATGGAGTGTAACGGCGACACACTCAGACTTCCTGAAGGATGCAAGGGGAACAAACTCTATCTGCTTGCTGCTGCCGCTACCGAGAACTCGGATATAACCGCAGGTTTCGTGACGGGTAAAAAAGTGCAGACCGTAACAATCCCCTCCTACACCGGATTCATCGGCCAGTGGGGTCACACCGGCCACACCGAAGGCTATCTGAAAGATGCCAGCGTGGTCTATGCAGGCACACACCGCCACTCGTCGCAGGGCGACCATCCGTATGAGTTCACCTACATGTTCAAAATAGCCCTCGACCTGCCCGAAGGCACACGCGAGGTGATTCTGCCCGACAACCGTCAGGCTGTGATTTTCGCGGCCACCCTCGCCG
Organism: uncultured Muribaculaceae bacterium; assembly: GCA_947177215.1. GTDB lineage: Bacteria > Bacteroidota > Bacteroidia > Bacteroidales > Muribaculaceae > UBA7173. The sequence continues at coordinate 5,877 of CAMWTV010000134.1, read as the reverse complement.
ACGAGACACACACACCCGCAACAGCAGCCTCAGAACTTTTCAAGACAGCCATAGCCGACAAGGCCACATCGCCCGACGCCGCCGGTTCAAGAAAAGAGAACATCCTGAAAGCCGAGCATATTGTGGGCTGGTCGGGATTCGTGAACAGAAGCGAACACCCGTCGCATCTTGTCGACGGCGACGAGACAACCAAATGGTGTGACACATCGGGGATTCCGGCATATGTGGATTTCGACCTCGGCGAACCCACCGAGATCAGCGGCTGGAAAATGGTTAACGCCGCCTGCGAGCACCGCTCCTACATCACATCGTCGTGTCTGCTGCAAGGGCGCAATTCGCCCGACGAAGAGTGGAAAACGCTCGACTACTACACCGGAAACGCCCGCAACATCGTGGCAAAGAACCTGCCGGCTCCTCAGACCACACGGTTCATACGCCTGTCAGTTATCCACCCGATGCAGTCGCCCGATGCCGTTCCGGCAAGAGTCTACGAGCTTGAGGTTTATAAATAAGCCGGATAGCAATATAGCGACAACCGTTGCATAAACTTAAAACCGGAAACCGCGAAGTCTGAACCAAAGTGTTTGGAATCAAGCGGTTTCCGGTTTCTCCGTTTTTGCAGCACGGAGATGCCGCATATGTCATCAATTGTTAAAAGGTTGCATTCGGGAGCCGGATGTATTATCTTTGTGAAGCCTTTAGTGGCGCTACAAATCCAAATTGTTTATTTTTAATCATTAAAATCATACAACCTAACAACTGACTTTTTCCCATGAAGAAGCTGATTTTCAAGGCTGTGACACTGGCTGCGATATTGCCCGCAACCGCCGCCACGCCACCCTGGCTTGACCCGGAAGTAAACGAAATCAACCGCTACCCTATGCACACCGACTATTTCGCATTCGAGACAGCCGAAGCCGCACAGGGATGCAAAACCTTATCGCAGAACTTTATGTCGCTCGACGGAAAATGGAAATTCCGCTGGGTCAACGATGCCGACAAAGCCCGCACGGACGGTTTCCAGAATCCGGCCTACAACGCATCGTCGTGGGAAGAGATCAGTGTGCCCGGAATGTGGGAGCTTAACGGCTACGGCGACCCGATCTATGTGAATATCGGATATGCCTGGCGCGGTCATTTCGAGAACAACCCTCCGGTGGTGCCCGACAAGGATAACCATGTGGGAGATTACCGCCGCACTGTAACGATACCGGCAGAATGGAAAGGGAAAGATGTGATAGCCCACTTCGGATCGGCACATCAAACATAACCCTCTGGGTGAACGGAAAACATGTAGGCTATGGCGAAGACAGCAAGCTTGCCCAGGAGTTTGACATAACGAAATATATCACACCGGGCAAGCCGGCCACAATCGCGCTGCAGATACGCCGCTGGTGTGACGGCACATATCTCGAAGACCAGGACTTTTTCCGTTTCTGCGGTCTGGCACGCGAATGCTATCTTTACGCACGCCCCAAAAACCGCATCGAGGACATCAGGGTGAACGCAACGCTTGACGACGCTTACCGCAACGGCCGGCTCGATGTGAGCGCCTACATCAAAGGTTCAGGCGACCTGAAGATCGAACTTCTCGACGGCGAGAAGGTTGTGGCATCTGACGTTATCAAGAATGCCAAAGGTAAGGTGACGAAGAGCTTCGAAATAGCCGACCCGGCAAAATGGAGCGCAGAAACCCCGGCCTTATACAGTTTCCGCGCCACACTCTCGAAGGGTGGCAAAGTGCAGGAGGTTATTCCGCTGAATGTAGGGTTCCGCCGCATAGAGATCAAGAACGGGCAGCTTCTTGTCAACGGACAGCCTGTGCTGATCAAAGGCGCCGACCGTCACGAACTCGACCCCGACGGAGGTTATGTGGTTTCGACCGAACGGATGGAACAGGACATCAAACGGATGAAGGAACTGAACATCAACGCAGTGCGCACATGCCACTATCCCGACGATCCGCGCTGGTATGATCTCTGCGACCGCTACGGCCTGTATGTAACAGCCGAGGCGAACATAGAGAGCCATGGCATGGGCTACAAGGATAAGACACTTGCCAAGAATCCGGCATATGCCAAAGCCCATCTGGAGCGCAACCAGCGTCATGTGAAGCATCTCTACAACCATCCGAGCATCATTGTGTGGTCGCTGGGCAACGAAGCGGGCTACGGCCCCAACTTCGAGGCCGCCTACGACTGGATCAAGGCCGAAGACCCTTCGCGCCCCGTGCAGTATGAGCAGGCCCGCATCGACGGCAAAACCGACATCTATTGCCCTATGTATCTCGACTATGAGGGATGTGAAAATTATGCGGCCGACGACAGCCACACCAAACCTCTGATACAGTGTGAGTATGCCCACGCCATGGGCAACTCGATGGGAGGATTCAGGGAATACTGGGATCTGGTGCGCAAATATCCGAAATATCAGGGCGGATATATCTGGGACTTCGTAGACCAGTCGATACGCTGGCCCGGCAAGGACGGTGTTACCATCTGGGCTTACGGTGGAGATTTCAACAGCTATGACCCGACCGATGGCAACTTCTGCGACAACGGTCTGATCAGTCCCGACCGAGTGCCCAACCCGCATGCCTACGAAGTGCAGCGTGTGTATCAGAACATCCACACGCGTTCGGCAGGAATAAACACAATAAATGTGTTTAACGAAAACTTTTTCCGTCCGCTCGACAATGTAAGGCTCAACTGGACTCTGCTGCGCGACGGCAAGCCTGTTAAAAGCGGGTCGGTCGACGATCTGAACCTCAAACCCCAGAGCTCTCACAACATAACCCTTCCGCTCGGAGTAACCGACAACTCATCGGAATGGCTGCTGAATGTGGCCTACACCCTGAAAGAGGCAGAGCCGCTTCTTGACGCCGGAACTGTGATTGCCCGCGACCAGATTGTGCTCGCCGACCGGACTGCCCCGGCGGTGAAAGCTGTCGCAGGGTCTGCACCCGAAGTTGAGGAAAGCACCGGAAAGCTGACCATAAAGGGTGGCGACTTCTCGATAGGAATCAGCAGCACGACCGGACTTATCGACAGCTATGAGGTTTCTGGCACAGAGATGCTGAAGAAGAACAGCGCCATAGAGCCGAACTTCTGGCGCGCTCCGACCGACAACGACTATGGCGCCGGACTCCAGAAGACCTATCGCGCATGGCTCAACCCCGAGATGAAGCTGACATCGCTGACTCACGCCACCGAAGGTAACAACGCCGTGGTTAAAGCCACATTCGAGATTCCGGCTGTGAAATCAACGCTCGCGCTGACCTACACCGTAAACCCCAAGGGATCAGTAACCGTAAATCAGTCGCTCACCGCCACAGAGGGAGCCGAAGTGGCCGATCTTTTCCGTTTCGGCATGGTGTTTGACATGCCCGAGAAGTTCGAGACAATAGAATATTACGGCCGCGGCCCGGGCGAGAATTACGCCGACCGCCAGCAGGCATCAGATCTGGGCATCTACCGCCAGAGCGTGTCATCGCAGCCTTATGCCTATATCCGCCCGCAGGAAACAGGCACTCACACCGACATAAGGTGGTGGCGTGTGCTCGACCAGTCGGGCAACGGTCTGGAGATCACTGCCACCGAACCGTTCTCGGCCTCGACGCTCCACTACACCATCGAATCGCTCGACGGCGGAGAGGAGAAACCCAACAGCCATTTCGCCGAGGTGAAGCCGTCAGACCTCACACAGGTGTGTGTAGACCTGCGCCAGCTCGGTCTGGGATGTGTCGACTCATGGCATTCTTTGCCACGCCCCGAATATCAGCTCCCTTACGGCAGCTACAGCTTCACATACACTCTGACACCGGTGAAGCACGTGTTCTGACACATGCAGCCGACATGATTACATAACAGAACTGACGCAACCGGACATTTTTACACGGTTGCGTCAGTTTCTTTCACAACTCCGACCACCTAAAAATAACCAAATATGAAAGTATATCTGTTAGCCACATCATTACTGATCACAGCATCAGCTCTGGCCGGAACGAAAAACGGCCAGACAGCCACGCTGACAATGTTGAGCCGAAATTATGAAGCGGACAACACCGTTGCAGGCATCTGCCTTAAAAGCGGCGAGCACGAGACCTCGCTGCCCGAGGGCACTCCGGAAAGCTTCAGCGTGAGTTTCTCGGCAGAACTTGACCCTGAATCGCCGAAACAGACTCTGATCGACATGCCGGGCTTTCTGCAAGTGAGAAAAACCACAGACGCGACCTACGGAAATGTGATTGAAGCGGGCCTGACGCTTTGCGACTCGATTTTTTCGCGAAACAAGGAAGAGAGAGAGATGACCGTGAGTGTGCCGCTCGACATGCTCGACAGCGGGAAACGGCAACACACCTTCACATTAAGCTACAACAAGGCGAATCTTACACTCTATGCCGACGGGCGGCTTGTTGACAATGATTTCCCGACAGGCACCCCGACAGATGGCCCGGTGTGGGCATATATATCATCGAAAGTAAACGATTTCAGCCTGTGCTCGCCGGCACGGGAAATGAAGCGCGACAGCAATGCTACGACCGACAATCTGCAATACTGGACTCCACCCTATCACAACGCGTGGGTAGGAGATGTGGTGGCATGCTTCTTCAACGGACGCTATCATCTGTTTTATCTGTTCGACAGACGCGGCCACCAGAGCAAGTTCGGCAAAGGGGGACATTATTTCGAACATCTGTCGACAGCCGACCTCGTAAACTGGACAGAGCATGAGGCGGCCACACCGATAGAGCACCAGTGGGAGACTCTGGGCACCGGCACCCCTTTTGAATATGACGGGAAGCTGTGTGTTAGCTACGGTCTGCACACCACACGCCTTGTGGAGCGCGAACGCACCACCCTGCCGCTGATGCAGGAGGCTTTCGATAAAGCGGGACATACGGTAGCGGCCGACTACGATTCAATTGCCGGAGTATATCCGGCCGGATCAACATTTGCCGTGAGCCACGACGGGGGCAACACATTCACGAAATCGCACAAGCTGTTTCATTTCTGCGAGAATCCGAGCATATATTCAGACACCGACGGCACCCTGATGATGCTTGCCAACTATGGGGCGAAAGGCACATGGACAAGCGATTCACTCGCCGGCGGATGGCGTTGTGTCAACGCCGATTTCCCTCCCGGAGGCGACTGCACATTCCCCTTCTCGATCGGAGAATGGGATTATGTGGCCGGGGGATTCAACGGCATGTGGCGAAAGCCGGCCGGAGCACCGGTAACATTGTTTGAGGATATGGTGAGAGATGGAGCAGACTGCTACAACGGGCTCTCGGTGCCTGCGTTCACCCGCATGCCAGACGGACGCACACTCATGGCCGGATGGCTCAAGATGCGCGGCTGGGGAGGTGCGCTTGTGATTCACCGTGTTGTTGCCGACGGGCCTGAAGGTGACCTGGGTTCGGCATGGGTCGACGAGCTGATGCCCGAGCTGCCGGCGGTGAAGCTTGCCGGCGACAAAGCAACAGAGACTCCCGCATCGTTTCTGTGTGAGTTTACGGCGACAGCCGAAAAGGGGGGCGAAGGCAGTGTGACGCTAAAATTCGGCGACAACGATTATTGGAAACTCGATCTTTCGTCGGGGAAGGCTCAGTTCAGCTCAAGGGCCGATGACGAGCAGAGAACCCTGGCCGAAGGGGGCGATGTGGCCGGAGCGCGCGACTATGCCATAAAATCGCGCACAGGGATGAAGAAAAAGATTCCGGTGCGTGTGGCTGTCTACTCTCGGCCTAAATTCGGAGGGTCTATCATCGACGTGGAGATCTATGGGCGCCGCACCAAGCATGTCTCATATCCGCATCTGACGCTGCCGCCGAAGCTAGAAGTGGAGATCTGGGTGGTCCGCCTCTCATTAAAA
>CAMWTV010000133.1 GCA_947177215.1 uncultured Muribaculaceae bacterium | reverse complement strand
GTATTAGATTTAAGGTAAGAAGATTATTCGTCGGGACGACGAGTAATTTTTTTTTTTATACCTGCCTGAATCGCGGCAGGTGTAGGAGTAGGATCGGTGATTAAGACGGGGTGGAACGGTATGGATACAAAAAAAGGGTAAGCTGACTACATCGCGCCGCTACAACCCCCTACCGTTGCTTCGATCAAGACCTGGCGGAGTTCAGGGGGAGCTGGCCGTGTAGGACTTACCCGGGCACAAAGGTAGGCATTTTTTCGGAGCTGGCAAAGAATCGGTGTGTTTTTTAATATTTTTGAGGGGATATTGCGATTTATAGATTAAATTTGCGGCGGGTTAGGCTTTGTCAGAGTGCTGCAATGAGGGCTCTGCCGAGTAAGATCTCTAAAAACGGAAATATATGGAACAGGCAAAAATGTTTCTGGAAAAGCTTAGAAAACAGGCTTTTGACGGTGTTGCGGCCACTATTGACGACTGCATGTCGCTGGCGGCTCTCGCCGATGAGTCGCGTGGCGAGGATGGCGACCGCTGGCTTGATCTTATCTGTGACGTCGCCGATGAGATCAGGCGTCATCATTGCGGTAATGTTATGGAAACCTGCTCGATTGTCAACGGCAAGAGCGGGCGTTGTACGGAAAACTGCAAATGGTGTGCCCAGTCGGCGGCCCATAACACCGGATGCGAGGAATATGATTTCATTGACGAGGGGGAGTTCAACCGCGCTGTCGGTCTCAACGGCAGTTATGGTGTGGGGAGGCTTTCGATAGTGTGTTCCGGACGGAAGGTGTCGGCGGCCGATGTAAGGCGCTATTGCGGCCTTTACAGGCGTGCGGCCGAGGAGTCGGGCATGAGCATGTGTGCCTCGATGGGGCTGCTTGGCAAAGCGGAACTTCAGGCGCTTTACGATGCGGGGGTTACGCGCTATCACTGTAACCTCGAGACGGCAGCGTCGTTTTTCCCGACGCTGTGCACCTCCCACACCCGCGAGGATAAGCTCAAGACCATAGCATGGGCCCGCGAGGTAGGTATGGAGGTCTGCTCGGGCGGTATAATCGGCATGGGTGAGACTATGAGGCAGCGCCTCGAGATGGCTCAGGAGGCCCGCGAGGCGGGCGCCGTGTCGATTCCGGTCAACCTGCTGATACCTATAAAGGGAACTCCTCTCGAAAATATGCCGCTGATAGGGGAGCGTGAGACGGTGCTCACCGTGGCGCTGATGCGTTTTGTGGCTCCGACGGTCACAATCCGTTTTGCCGGCGGCAGAGCGCGTCTGGGCAATGAGGCCACTGCGCGGATGCTGCGCGGAGGGGCCAACGGGGCTATTGTGGGCGATATGCTCACCACGGTCGGCAACCAGATGCGTGAAGACTGGGAGCTTTTCCGTTCGTGCGGTTTCTCGATGGAGCCGGCTGCTGAAGTGAAAAAGAACTGATTTGAATATGAACAAAGATTTAGACAGAACGAGCAACTATGTAATCACCATAGGGCGTCAGTTCGGCAGCGGAGGCCGTGAGCTCGGCCGCGAGCTTGCCGCGCGGTTCGGCATAGAGTATTATGACAAGAAACTGCTTCTCGAAGCGGCCAGCCGGGCCGGCATGTCGCCCGAGGTGTTTGAGCGCAACGACGAGCGGATGCCCAATCTGCTCGGCAGTTCGGTGGGCTTCAACATGGGTTACGGCCAGCTGCCCTGGTATAACGGCCAGACAATGATGACCGATTCGATCTACAGTTCGCTGACCGATGTGATAGAGCATCTGGCCGACACGCGTCCGTGTGTGATTGTTGGACGTTCGGCCGATTATGTGCTGCGCAATCACCCCGCCGCGAGGGTGAATCTGTTTGTGCATGCGCCCATCGAGGAGCGTGTGAAGCGCATAATGGGGCGTGCTGACAAGGATAAAGAGGGGGCGGCCCGTACACTTGCCGTGAAGACCGACAAGCTCAGGGCCGCCTACTATAATTTCTATACCGACAAGAAGTGGGGCGACTCGGCATCGTATGACCTGACGTTCGATTCGTCGCTTATGCCGATAGGGGATCTGTGTGATCTCGTGGCGTTCTATATCCGTTGCCGTTTCGGCATCGAGCCGGTGAGAAAGTGATTTGCGGGGTCAGTGGATCGACTGCGGTTCACTGCTGTCGGCAGGCGCTGATGAGGGTGTCGCGTCGGTTGCGTCGGAGGTTGTGGCGGCGCTTCCGGTCTCGGTTGCGGGTGTCGTGGCTGTTTCTTTTTTCTCAGGATGCAGCGGCGGCAGGCGGAGGGGGAGCACCGACACCAGCAGGCCGTTGATGCCGTAAAGCACGGCGGCGATTCCGGTTATCAGCACTACCCATGGCTGGTTGGCCGGATCGCGCAGCAGCGGCAGACAGAGCATTATGACTCCGGCCACGAGAATGAGCACCGGGGTGATGAACATCCACGCCGGATAGTCGACCGGACGGTATTTGTGGGCGAGCTGGAAAATCTGGAACGCGCCTCCGAAAATCAGCAGTGCGGCGAACGGGTAGACCAGAAGAGGCCTGAACACCTCAGGCATAAAGATGATAAGGAGGCCGAAAATCAGGCCGCCTACGCCGCAGATCATCTGGATTGCGCGCACGGCTGATCCGCGGGTGCTGTTCTTGCGTGATATGAACACTGAGATGAGGCTGATCACGGCAGGAACGGCAAATGCAAGGCCGCAGAGCAGCACGATGCTTCTGGGCAGTGTGTCGTGGTCGTAAAGCCAGATGAAAATAGCTCCGAGCGCTATGATGATAACGGAGATGAGAGCGTTTCCTTTGTTTGACATGACTGTAATGGTTTTTAGTTAAAACGTAGTTGCCTGACAGGAGCACCACGGGGCCTCCCCGGTTTAGATTAAATGAACAAAAATAGCAAATTGTTGACATAATAATGAAGAAATTAGGCATAATTGTGGCCATGGGTTCGGAGCTTGACATGCTTCTGCGTGAAATGTCGGGCACGGAGACCATTGAGAAAAACGGCCGCACTTTCTACAGCGGCCGGATAGGGTGTCGCGAGGTGGTTGCCATGCAGTGTGGCATCGGCAAGGTGAACGCTGCCGTGGGCGCGCTTACGATGATCGAGGAGTTTGGCCCGGAGGCTATTGTGAACACCGGCATTGCCGGCGGCACGGGGCGTGGAGCCGGTGTGCTCGATGTGGTGGTGGGCGAGCAGGTGGCCTATCACGATGTGTGGTGCGGCCCGGGCAACGCTCCGGGACAGGTGCAGGGGTTTCCCGAGCGGTTTGCCGGGGCGCTCGGCCTGCTTGAGGGGAGCGATGCTGAAAGCGGGGCGACGGTGATGCGCGGGCTTATCGCTTCGGGCGACAGGTTTGTGTCAACACCGCAGGAACTTGCGGCTGTGCTCGAGGTGCAGCCAGAGGCGCTGGCTGTTGACATGGAGTCGGGGGCGATAGCGCAGGTGTGCTGGCAGAAGGGTGTGCCGTTTCTCGCAGTCCGCGTGGTGAGTGACACTCCGGGGGTGGAGAACCACCTGCAGCAGTATCAGGATTTCTGGCAGGTGGCTCCCGAACGCACATTCGGTGTGCTCAGACAGCTGCTTAAGTAACAATTATGACGATTATATGGAAAAGATAGCGAGTTTCACGGTCGACCATCTCAGGCTGCTCAGAGGCATCTATGTGAGCCGCCGCGACGTGACCCCTTCGGGCGACGAGATCACCACGTTCGACATCCGCATGACCGAGCCTAACCGCATGGAGGCTCTGACACCGCGCTCCCTGCATGCCATGGAGCATCTTGCGGCAACTTATCTGCGCAACCACCCCGGGTGGAAAGACAGGGTTGTCTACTGGGGGCCGATGGGTTGCTGCACGGGCAATTATCTGATACTTTCAGGCCGGCTCGAACCGGCCGACATCGTGCCGCTCGTGCGCGAGGTCATGGAGTTCGTGGCCGGTTTCGAGGGTGATGTGCCCGGAGCCACTCCCCGCGACTGCGGCAACTACGCTTTCATGGATCCGGCGCAGGCCGGAGCCGACGCCCGCCGCTATCTCGACGAAGTGCTGTCAGATCTGAAGCCCGAAAATCTGAACTATCCGTCTGCTGAGTGATAGCTCGTTTCTGAACTTAGTGAAATGCGGCATTAAAGCCTTGAAAACGGGAGGATGTGCCGTAATGGACTGTATGAGTTGTCAGAGATATTCTGGTCTCTGCTGATTTAAACATTCAGTCAATATTTTCGCTACATAAATATTAAAACGACCGTGTGTCAGATTCAAAATCCTGACACACGGTCTTGTTCTTTTGGGAATTGATATTCAAGTCTGATCAATAGGCAGTTTTGAAACTTTGTTCTCCACATCGAATGATATAGAGCCCTTTGGATGGCAGTTGGATTTCGTAACCGCTGCCGATAAACCGCCCGCTGATGTCATAAACTTCGCAGCTGTTATCGGAGTGTATCGTTCCGTTGAGAAGAATGGGGGATGTTGTGTTGTCATTAATCACAGGTTCAATGCCGTCGACAACATTTTCATCTTCGACAATCGTTCCGAACTGGCCCCATTCCGGGTTGGCGCAATATAGTTCGCGAGTGCCTGCGGGCACTATAAGAGTGCCTTCTTCACGAGGAATGCCGTTTAACACGCACCAGCTTATTACAGGAGGGGTGTTCTGGGCTATGGTCACTGTTTTGAGACTGGCGCATGAATTTAGAACATTCAGTCCGAAATTAACGGCAGTAGAGGGGATATATATGTTTTCTATGCCGGTGTTTGCCAATGAGTTGTTGTGGAAGCCGGCAAGGCGCTCCGGTAAAATGAGTTTTTTTAGGGAATATTTGTTTTCGAAGCATTTATAGGGTAGATAATCCTCAGGATTATAGTCGTGGGCCGCAATGGTCACATTCTGCAGATCGAGATCTTCAAGCATGAACATGCTTTCGCGCATGAAGTCGAAATCAGTGTCTGTAATCCGACCCTGCAGCTTGAGTCGTGTAATCGCCTTCGGAGCAGCTATTTCCTGTGTCATTTCCTCAAGCTTTCCGGGTGTGACTCCGGCTATACTTATTAGACTTGTTTCAACTTCGTTGGGAGTAACGGTGACCATCTCAAACTCAAAAGACATGTCTTTACTTATATCTCCGTTGCACTGTAATCTTAATCGGGTGCCTGTATAATCGGTCAAGTAGGTCTGATGAAAATAAGCGGCATTCATTGAGCCATTTATGAGCAGATGGTAATGAGCGAAATCTTTTTTGGGCTCAATTGTTACTGTCCAATATTGGTTGGGCACAATTCCGTGAATATATCCTTCTGACAGAGTGTCATAGTATCTCTCCGGTATGATTTCGAAATCGGCTGTATTTTTCCAGGTAACAGGACACTTTACCACGTTACATCCGTATGCTGAGCAATAATTGTGTATCGGGCCTTCTTCTCCCATAACTCTCCAATCGTGCATGTCATCGCCTGTATAGATCATGCAAAGATAGTCGCCTTCTACGGCGTCTTCCTGCGCTATGAAGCTTGCGTAGCCCTGAAATCCTTCATTCTGAAATGACAGAGTAGATGGATCTAATTCAACGATGTTATAAATATGCTTGAAGTTGCCAGTCTTATCACAATGGGCAACTGCAGTTTTCAGATTCTTAAAAGGTTCGCCGACTACTTTCCAGCAAAAATTAGAGATGCCGGTTGATCTTCCTGACAGAACATATTCGCTATTTGAATACATGCCGTCAATATGATTCGGGTGATATGAACTTAGATAAACCACAACTCTTTCCGAATTTTCCATGCCATAGTCCGGAGAAATTCCGAAAACGCCCCGAGCTTCATGAGAAAAATCCTGTTCAGCTGTTGGCTGAAGGTTTGTCAGCGCAAAATAACCGTCATATGCGCCTCCCCATCCCCAGTTTATGTGAAACAGGCCGGATGAATCGTAGCCATCAATTATAAAAGCGTGTCCGGCATAGTCATCGAGATACAGATAAGAATCCTCTTTTGCGCCGAAATATATAACCGGACGGCCATTGTCAATCTCATCGCGAAGCATTTTCTCCCAGTTGGCTGGGGTGGTGTTGGAGGCTGAATAGATATAAGTTCCTTTGCTGTAATAAAAATAATCTTTTAGTGCGGTCGGAACTTCACCGCTATATGCACCGCTGCTATAATTCCCGAATATGGTTTTTACAGATAAAGCGGTAGCTTCACACAAGTTTGCTACAGCTTCGCCTTGAGCGCTTGAATAATCGCCGGAATAATCTTCAAGAATGTCATCCCAGTTAAATGTACGGCTGCTGAAATCGCATTTGAATGACTGGCCGCCCACGTCATAAGTAATAGAATTCCGGCCTTTGGGTGGCCAGTTGTGGTATTTCATCACGATGGCCATTGCAGTGCCGACGCATCCTACCAGATTGCCGTTTATATTGTTATTGAAC
>CAMWTV010000132.1 GCA_947177215.1 uncultured Muribaculaceae bacterium | reverse complement strand
TGGGGTAGGGCGGTCTCTACAATGTCGGTGCTTTCAGGCAGCGGGGCAGGCAGCAGATCCTCGCGCAGATAATAGGCCAGCCCGGCTTCGGGCATAGAGGTCAGTTCAAACGTGCCGGTCACAATTCCGGTGCTTGCGCGCAGAGTCAGCTTCATCTCGCGTGCTCTCGCGTCGGGATAGACCAGCAGAGGCGACATGGCCACCGGGCATCCCCCGTTGCCGTTGCACACCGCCACGGCTCTCTCCTCATCCCCGTCAGGCATCGCTATCGTAACGCTTGCAATGCCCTGCCAGTAGCCTGCCGGGCCATTGCCCGATATGGCGAGCTCGCGCACACTGTGTCCCCTGAATTTCTCTCTCCTGCTGTTTCCCAGAATCGTCAGGTCGCCGCATCGGCAGGCGGTGCTGAAACTCAAGGCATCACGTTCGGTGTCGCTCCCCCTTTCGGTCACCGGCCGCCCCCCGGTGTGTATCGGCACCGTGCGGTCGGCGAACCCCTCCGAATACGGGTAGCTGTATTCCTCCTGGACTCTCATCCGTGTGTCGGCCTCCCTCAGGCTGTCGGTTATCAGTTTCCTTCTGAAAGAGTTTAAAAGCTGTGCGCTGCCGCCGCATCCCGGCAGATAGGCCGTCACGGTTATCTCCCGTCCGTTACCGCTCACATTGCACACGCTTCTTCCTCCACGGTCGGCAACATCGGCCTGCGGAGTCATCTCCACTCTGAGGCTACGGATAATCCTGTTCCATGGCGCGCCGCATTTCGGCGGTGCCACAAGTCTGATCCGGTAGGCCCTCGCCGTCACCGCTCCACCCGAAAGGCTTCCGAGGCTGTCGCTGCTGGTCATCTCTATCCCCCCGCTGCACTGAAACCCTGTCGAGGCACACACCATCACAGGCCCTCCGAGCGCAATGGTGTCACCCGCGCCGTCGGTCAGCCGCCAGCGCGCCAGTGCCGGCTGAATCAGATAGCCCGCTTTCATGGCCTTTGACACAAGCCGGTCATAAGCCTCGGTCACAGCAGCCGTCACCCGCCTGCAGTCTTCGGCGTTAAGCGGGCCCGACGGCACCCGGCTCAACCCCGTGAGCTTTACGTTTGCTACCGGCTCGCTCATTGTCACCTCGTCGGTCACCACGAACCCGGCGCCCTGGGGGAGCGGCATCTCGCCGTGAAACGTCACCTCCCCCTTCCGGTCATAGGTCAGATACACGGCTCTCTCATGCCTAAGCATCACTCTTATCACCCCCTCGTCAACAACATCGGCCATAAGCGGCATCCCCTTCACCTCACCCAGAGCCTTGGACGGAAGTCTCAGCAACGTCGCCATCCCGTCGTCGCCGTTTCCGGTTGCACCCTCAAGAGTCTTGCCGTCGCTCCACAGCACCAGCACACACTCCTTGCCGCCGACATCGGAACCCCTGAGCTGCACACGTGCCACAGGTCGCGCGTTCCCTCCCCTGAGCCGGGCAGGCATCCCCGTCGGGCGCCACACATCAGGCTCTGTCCCGTCGCGCCTGATGTTTACACCTCTCTCCAGCAACCCCTTCCCGCATCCGGCCTCAGCGCCGGCAATCGCAGCCTTGTCAACGGCTTTCCGAGTGAACACCTTCCTGATTCCTGTCAGCTTCTCTTCCCCTCTCGCGTTATTTCTGATTTTCCCCATCATCTTTTTTCCCGCAAAGTTACACCCCTGTCAACCCGCTTTGCGGCCTTAGAAATCCTGAAATCCCTCATTGCCGTCGCATCAGGACACAAAAAAACAGCCTTGCGGCTGTTTTCCTGTGGTCAGAACTCTATTCTTTTCGAATCTGACTGATATGTCTGATGCGGTCTCTCCGGCTCGTCGCGGGGCGTTTCCGGCGCTCCCGAAGGGGGCTGCTGGGTTGCCGGCTGCCGTCCTGAGGCCTGTCTCACCTCATCGGCAATCCGCTTGTCGCGGCCGTAGGCCGGCGAATGCTCGAATGTCTCTATTATCGAGTCATCCTCGAGCTGGTCTGGACGCAGAATGATATACTTGCTTGCGGCGCGCTCGCGTTCGGCGAGCTGCACCTTCTCGTCGCCATAAGCCTTGCTTATCGCCTCTTTCCTCAGCTCCTCCTCATCGGTCTCGTCGGCTTTCTTTGGCGATTCAAACGGGTTTGAATGCCTCTTTCTCTCCCCGCCGACAGGGGTGTCGCCCATAATCGAAAGCTCGAATCCGGCTGCCAGAATCGTGATCTTGATCTTGTTGCCCAGACTCTCGTCGAAGCCGATACCGTAAATCACATCCACATCCTTGTCGATATTCTGGATAAACGATGTCAGCTCGTTGGCCTCGCCCATGAGGAACTTCTGGTCGGCCTCGCGCGAGTAGTAGAGGTTGAACAGCAGATGCTTCGACCCGAATATATCCTTGTTTTTCAGCAGCGGAGAGTTCAGCGCGTCCTGAATGGCCTTAGTCACGCGGTGCTCGCCCTCGCCATATCCGGTCGAGATAATGGCCGCGCCTCCGTTGCGCAGCGTGGTGTTCACATCGTTGAAGTCGAGGTTGATATGTCCGTCGCAGGTAATCAGTTCCGAAATCGAGCGCGCGGCATTGCTCAGAGTGTCGTCAGCCTTGCCGAAAGCGTTGAGCCAGTCGAGGTCGGGATATATCTCTGTCAGCTGCTCGTTGTTGACCACAAGCAGCGCGTCGACATACTTGCTCATCTCCTCGGCCCCCTTGAGAGCCTTGTAGATCTTTTTCTCCCCCTCGAAGAAAAACGGAATCGTAACAATACCGATCGTCAGCAGCCCCTTCTCCTGCGCTATCCTTGCCACCACAGGGCCGGCGCCCGTGCCGGTGCCGCCACCCATGCCGGCGGTGATGAACACCATCTTGGTCTCGTCGTCGAAAAGGCGCGCTATATCCTCGGCGCTCTCTTCGGCGGCCTGACGGGCCACCTCCGGATTGTTGCCCGCGCCGAGACCTCCGGTTGTGTTGGGCCCGATAAGCAGACGGTTCGGAACAACCGAATTGTTAAGCGCCTGGCGGTCGGTGTTGCACACCACGAACGATACCTTCTTGATACCCTGCTCATACATGTGGTTAACGGCATTGTCGCCTCCGCCGCCAACGCCTATAACCTTTATTATCACATCGTTGTGCTTGTCGTCAACGAAGTTTGCGGTTCTGTCTATATCTTCGATTGTCATTGTCTCTCTGTCAGCAATGTTCTATAAATCAATTCTTTCGCCTGATTGCAACGGGGCTTACTCTTCGTCGGCGCCCCAGTCGCTGTCGTCTCTCATCAGGTTGGTTATACGGGTGCGGAGATTGTCGAAAATGCTTGCACCCTTCTTGCGGGGCTTCTCCTCCTTTTCGCGCTTTTTCTCTTTCTCCTTACGGTGTTTGCCGTTAAGATCCTCGCTGAAATCATCGTCAAGCTTTCCGATGCGCGATCCACCCTCGTCATCATCCTCATCATCGTGATAAAGTCCGGCATAACCTCCGGGACGGCTCTCGTCGTCTGAAACCTCCACCGGTGTCACACATTCCGTCTCAGGCATCCTTGCGGCAGCCACGACTATCGATATCACATCCACAGCCTCCGAGCCGTGAACCGATCCGTCGGAAATCCTTACCGATGCCGTCGGGGCGCCTACCCTCACTTTCATCTTGCTCTGCTGCGAAAGCAGCTCGTTAAACCCTTTCAGACGGGCACCCCCGCCGGTAATTACTATTCCTCCGGGCAGGTCTGTGTCTCGAAGTCCGGCATATTCCGGCTGGGCCATTATGTTGGCCGCTATCTCGTCGGCACGGGCGTGCACATAGTTGTTAACCTCCGTATAGTCGATTCCGTCGGCCGGATTCCTCCTCCTTACGGCGTCCTGGGTCAGTGCGTTTCCAACCGAGATCTTGATATCCTCGGCCCGCTCCTCCGTATAGTTCAGCGAACAAAGATCCATCGTTATATTGCGCGAACCCATTGGCAGCGTGGCCAGATAAACAGGCGCGCCACCCTTGTAGATGGCAACCGATGTTGTTTCAGCTCCGAAATCGACAAACATACATCCCAGACGCCGCTCGTCGCCCGTGAGCACCATTTCGGCCTCGGCGAGAGGACGGGTGATATAACCGCGGATATCTATTCCCAGACGCTCCTCGATAACCCTGCGAAGCATCCGTTTTATCTGAGGCACACAGCTCACAACGCTCATCCGCGCTCCAAGCTCCTGGCCATACGATCCGATAGGATTGTTCTGCGCCTTGTTGTCGACAGTAAAACGCACCGGCACCACATCGACCACATCGCGGTCGCTCTCTATGGTCGCGGCGGCCTTCTGCATCAGGTCGTTGATCAGAGGGCGCGTTATCTCGGTCTCGGCAGGAAGGCTGATCTTCACATCGGTCTGACGGATATTCAGCGATCTCCCGCCAAGGGCCACGTATGCCCCCGTTATCTCGCGCGGATCAACACGGGGATAAGCCTCCAGACGCTCTACCACCCGGTTCAGAGCGTTGCTTACCTCCACATTCTGGATGCACCCGTATCGCACCTTGTCGGTCAGCTTCTCCTCCTCTGTGGCAACGATATCCACAACCCCGGAGTTGTCGACCACACCCACGGCGCCTCTTATCTTCGAACTGCCTATCTCGAACGCGACTATATAGCGCTCAGTGCTGTTTTCTCCCATTTCGGTTATATCTCGATTTGTTTTTGTCTTATATGTTTTTTCCCTCCTTCCGCTGTCTCATCCCTTCATCCCGGCTTTCCGTTCCCCTTGTTCGGGCCGGGCTTCTTTTTCCATCCCACCGAAGCCGTGTCGCTTTCCGTTGCCACAAGCATCGAGTTCACATCCTCGTCGTCTGAGGCGTCACCCTCCTGGTCAAACCTTATCAGTGGCTCCGGAATCGACTTCTGCCGCCTTGTAGCCACAACCTGACCACCCCATTTCACCGAAAGCGTGTCATAATAGTTCCACCCCTTCAGCGGCAACACCTTACGGTACATCAGCATCACTCTGGCCAGCTTCCCCTCTATGTCGGCCGTGTCGCCCAGATTTATGACATGCCCCCTGATCATCGGCACAAGAATTATATCGCGGCTGCGCGGCTCCACACTGATCTGGGCCACAAGAGCGTTCCACTCGCTGTCGGTGCTGATCCGGTTTATCAGAGGCAGCAGGGCCGCCGGAGTGTGCACACTGTCGAACCGCCCCGTAACCACCGGAACATCAAGCCTGAATCGGTGATTGGCCGTGAGACGCTTGCCGGCGCTGTTGATATAATACGACCGGTTGCCGTCAAACACCCTCGCCACCGGCTTCATCGGTGTAACGCTTATTCTCACTTTTCTGTTCCCGAGCCGTTCGGCCATGGCATGCTCTATGTTGTCGATCCCGTTGAGTCTGTCCTCGATATCCTGAAGGTCAATCTGGCTCACGCAACGGTCTGTCTCGGCCATTCCCCACTCGTCGAGAAGACGTCGCACCTCGCCGGCGGTCACGAAACTCCCGGTTCCCTCCTCCTGCAACAGCTTGATCTCTATGCCGGCACACATCTCGCGCGCAGCCATATCGTTCGACACAAGCAGCGCGAAAGCCAGATAGCACATAAGCACCACCGACAGCAAACACCTTATGACTCCTCGTTTTGTCAACTTTTTGCGTTTTGTTTCTTGGCCTCTTCCGTAATCCCCTCTACCAGATCGGCTATATCGCCGGCTCCGGCTGTCAAAAGAATCTCAAAGTTACAATTTCCAACGGTTTTTATCAACTCTTCACGACTGATTAACGATTTTTTCTCGCAACTGATACGGTCGTATATGATTTTTGAGGTCACTCCCTCGATCGGAAGCTCCCGTGCGGGGTATATATCGGTCAGAATCACCTCGTCGGCCAGACTCAGAGCCTCGGCGAAACCTTCGGCGAAATCGCGGGTGCGCGTGTAGAGGTGAGGCTGGAATGCCACCGTCAGCCTCCTTCCGGGATATAGCGCCTTGACAGAGCCGATCGAGGCCTTCAGCTCGTCGGGGTGGTGCGCGTAGTCGTCGATGATGGCCCGTCCGCAAGGCCCGCTCTCCTTCAACCTGAATTCAAACCGGCGCTGAGGGCCCATGAACGATCCCATCGCCTCGCGGGCCTTGTCCGGCTCAAGATCGCCTGTCAGATAGCACGCCGCCAGAGCCGCCACGCCGTTCTCGATGTTAATCTCCACCGGAACCCCGAGGTTTATGTCGTCTATACGCATATCCGGAGCAACGAAATCGAAACGAATCTCTCCGTTGCCGTGTCTGATGTTTTCGGCATGGAAATCGCCCGAATGAAGTCCGTAGCTGAACACCTTCACACCATCCTGTGGCCGTGGAACCAGTTTCAGGCCTTCATGTATCACCAGCGCGCCTCCGGGCTGCACAAGCTCGGTGAACCGCGCGAATCCCTCCAGCTAACCCTCCTCGTCGCCATAGATGTCAAGATGGTCGGGATCGGTCGA
>CAMWTV010000131.1 GCA_947177215.1 uncultured Muribaculaceae bacterium | reverse complement strand
AATGGACTTTGCCAAACAGCACTCTCTCATCAGCGACTATATGGCCGAACTCCGCCACACCGACGTGCAAAAAGATATGCCCCGCCTTCGCCGCAACCTTGAACGCATCGGCGAGATCATGGCTTACGACATAAGCAAGACACTTGAATACAAATCAGTCGACACCCCCACCCCGCTCGGCACTGCCAAAAGCGAAATGATAGCGTCGCAGATCGTATTGGCCACAATCTTCCGTGCAGGCGTTCCATTCCACCAGGGATTCCTCAACTTCTTCGATCACGCCCAGAACGCCTTCGTCTCAGCCTACCGCAAATATAAAGAGAAAGAAAACTTCGACATCTGCATCGAATATCTCGCCTCACCCCGCATCGACGGAAAAACGCTCATAATCGCCGATCCCATGCTCGCCACAGGCGCATCGATGGAACTCAGCTACCGGGCGCTCCTCACCAAAGGCACACCCGCACACATCCACGTAGCCTCAGTCATAGCCTCACAGCAGGCAGTCGACTATATCGCCCAACACTTTCCCGCCGACCGCACCACAATATGGATCGGAGCAGTCGACCCGGAAATCAACGCACACTCATACATCGTGCCCGGCCTCGGCGACGCCGGCGACCTCGCATACGGCATAAAAGAATAAGCCACCGACCCAAAACACCACTTTCAACGTTATAACATGGAGAGAGCCTGCGCCACACGGACGCAGGCCTCTCCTTGATTCATAAACCCAGACATATATATTTACGCCACATGGAAGATATGCTCAGAAAAATGGCGCTCGCCTATCACAGCGAACCGCGCCCGGGAAAAACCGAAGTGCTCCCCACAAAACCATATAACAGCCCGGCCGATCTGGCCCTGGCCTATTCACCGGGTGTAGCCTACCCATGCCTTGAAATCAGCGCCGAACCCTCCAACGTCTGGAAATACACCAACAAATCCAACCTCGTTGCCGTAATATCAAACGGAACAGCAGTGCTCGGACTCGGCGACATAGGCGCCGAAGCCGGAAAACCGGTCATGGAAGGAAAAGCCGTACTGTTCAAGATTTTCGCCGGACTCGACTGCTTCGACATCGAAGTCAACGAAAAAGACCCCGCGAAATTCATCGAGATCGTCAAAGCCATATCAGCCACATTCGGCGGCATAAACCTCGAAGACATCAAAGCCCCCGAATGCTTCGAGATCGAGCAGAGACTGAAAGAGGAATGCGACATCCCCGTAATGCACGACGACCAGCACGGCACCGCCATCATCTCCGGGTCAGCACTCCTTAACGCCCTCGAGCTGCAAGGCAAAAACATCGCCGACATCCGCCTGGTGGTCAACGGAGCCGGAGCCGCAGCCATATCATGCACCCGACTCTACCGCGCCCTCGGCGTCAAGCCTGAAAACATCGTAATGTGCGATTCAAAAGGAGTTATTCGCGCCGACCGCCCATGGCTTACATCACAGAAACAGGAATTCGCCACAAAACGCGACATCCACACACTTGAAGAAGCCATGCGCGACGCCGATGTCTTCCTCGGCCTGTCAGTCAAAGACGTAGTGACACCCCCGATGCTCCTCTCCATGGCCCCGCGCCCGATAGTCTTCGCCCTGGCAAACCCCGACCCCGAGATAGCCTATGACACAGCCATGGCATCGCGCCCCGACCTCATATTCGCGACAGGACGCTCCGACTACCCCAACCAGATCAACAACGTGCTCGGATTCCCCTACATTTTCCGCGGAGCTCTCGACTGCGGCGCATCCACCATCAACGAACAGATGAAACTCGCCGCAACCCACGCCATAGCCCGCCTCACCCGCCAGCCGGTGCCCGAAGTCGTGAAACAGGCCTACGGAGATCCCGACCTCGCCTTCGGCCCAAGCTACATCCTTCCAAAACCGATGGATCCCCGTCTGCTTGAAGAAGTAGCCCCCGCCGTAGCGCGCGCAGCCATCGAAAGCGGAGTAAGCCGACGCCCGATAACCGACTGGGAAGCCTACAACCGCCATCTCCGCTCGCTCTCCCACCAGTGCAGCGACGGAGTTTGCTACTCCCAGCTCCTGAACTCGCGCGAGACACTCAAGAAAGTGGCAAGCCGACTGGGCTACAACCTCGGATAACACATCCCGCCCATTTTCAACTGTAAGTCAGTTTCACCCCCTCCTGCCCCACCTCGAGCACAGCGCGACGGTTGAGCACGAGGGGGTGATTAGCCTCAATATGTCCGACAGGCAGACCCATCGCCACCGGAAAATCATAATCCGCAACCATCCCCGCAATCATCTCCTCCATCACACTGAAGTCAGCGCTGCTCCTGTAATCCGTAAACTGCCCCACCATCAATCCGCCCAGACGGTCAAACACCCCGCCGAGCCTCAGCTGCCACATCATCCGTTCAACCTTATATATCGGCTCGGCTATATCCTCAATAAACAGAATATCCCCCTCGGCAACCGGGTCAAACCTCGTGCCGGCAAGCCCTCCGAACACAGCCATATTACCACCGGTAACCTGCCCCTCGCACCTTCCCGCACGATTCCACACACTCCCCCCCACACTCAGATCACAACACCCGCCCTTCAACACATCAAGCTCCATCCCGTAACAGGCAAAATCCCGTCCACGGCCGATATACTTCGCCATGGCACCATGAAGCGAAGCCACCCCCTTGCGCCGCCACAGCGCGTGCAACGCCGTAATATCGCTGAACCCCACAAGCCATTTGTCAAACATCACCTCAGGCATGCGGTCAAGCTCCTCGAGCAGATGAACCGCACCATACCCCCCTCGCGAACAGAGCACACACCTCACACTCTCATCCTCAAGCACACGGCGCATATCATCCAGACGCTCGGCCACACTGCCGCTGAACGAGCCACAAACACCCTTGGCATGCGGCATCACCTCCACCACAAAACCCTCGTCGCGCAACACCCTGGCAGCACCCTCAATCAGAGCACCGTCGATCCTCGAAGCCGGCGACACAATCGCCACCTTGTCGCCACGCCTGAGCGCAGCCGGAATCCTCATCTCACGTTCCATCACAGTCACACACTTACAACAACCTTCACCCCGCTCTCCCTCTCGAGCCGTTCGCCGATAGCCTTCAGTTCATCGGCGCCCACCTTCACAAGCCCCTTGGCCGGAGTCGGACGGTCAAGCGAATAAATCATCACCTCGCGCGGACGTATAACCCTGTAAGCCTCAGCAAGAGCCGCAATCTCCTCATCAGTAGTATTATCGATTTTCACCCCCTCATACTCTCCGCGCAGCATCATTGTCTGGATTATACCCTGACCCTCGAACCGCTTCAGCTGCTCAATCACCCCCTCGGCCGAAAAACCCGGCTGATTCGGGCGGTCGATCACCCTCAGCGTCCCGTTCAAAGCCGAGTCCAGCTTCAGCAGATTATTATCAACCCTGAGCAGCGCATCCGCAACATCCGGCCGGTCGATACGCGTCGAATTAGTCAGCACACTCACCTTCGCCTCCGGAAAATACACATCACGCAGCTCAAGCGTATCATCCACGATACCCGCGAAATCAGGATGGAGCGTCGGCTCCCCGTTCCCCGAAAAAGTAATCACATCCAGCCCCTGACCATCCTCCTTCATCAGAGCCAGCTTTGACTCAAGGTCACCCCTGACCTTCTCGCGCGAAGGCAGGCCCGTCGTGCCCGCGCCCTGCGCATTGAAACCCGCCTCGCAATAGAGACAGTCAAACGAACACACCTTCCCGTCGTCGGGCATCAGATTTATTCCCAGCGAAGTTCCAAGCCTACGCGAACGGATAGGCCCGAACACCGTCGAATGAAACATCACCCGCTGCATCTCCCCACCGTTTTCCTTTTCCATCAAGCGAGTCATAAAATTATTCCGATATGTTTTTCAGCCGTATGCCGAAAATATAATAACTAAACAAACATTCCTAAAGCAACGAGGGCATGACCCGGCCATGCGAGGCCCCGGAACACACCCTCGGTAAAAAAATAAATCGCAGGAACTATATCACACCGTCAGGATCTCCTTCTCCTTGGCGGCAAACAGATCGTCGATCTGCTTCAGATACTTGTCGTGAAGCTTCTGCGCCGAAACCTCAGCATCCTTCTCCACATCCTCAGGCATACCCTGCTTAACAGCCTTCTTGAGCCCGTCGATAGCGTCGCGGCGCGCATTGCGCACACTAACCTTCGCCTGCTCGGCCTCTCCCTTCGACTGCTTCACCAGCGCCTTGCGGCGTTCCTCCGTCAGAGGCGGAATCGACAGACGGATAACCTCGCCGTTATTCTCAGGCATAATGCCGAGCTCCGAGTTGATTATCGCCTTCTCGATCTCCTTGAACATCGACTTTTCCCACGGAGTGATCACAATTGTGCGCGCATCGGGCACAGACACATTGGCCACATTCGAAATCGGGGCAGCCGACCCGTAATAGTCAACCTTGATGCCGTCAAGAATTTTCGGATTAGCCTTTCCGGCCCTGATATGGGCCAGTGACTCGTCGAGATAGGCCACAGCCATCTCCATTTTTTCCTCAGCCGGCCCGAGATAAGTTTTCGGATCTGTCATATCTTTCTTTTTTGATTGTTTTCAATAAACGAGCGTGCCGATCGCCTCACCCTCAAGCACCTTGTGCAGATTGCCGGGCGTATCCATGTCAAACACCACGATCGGCAGATTATTCTCCTTGCACAGAGCGGTAGCCGTCAGATCCATCACCTTCAGACCACGGGTGTAAACCTCGTCATAGGTAATCTCGCTGAACTTCGTAGCCGAAGCATCCTTCTCCGGATCAGCCGTGTAGATCCCGTCAACACGGGTACCCTTGAGCATCACATCGGCCTCGACCTCCACACCGCGCAGAGCCGCGCCGGTGTCAGTGGTGAAAAACGGATTGCCTGTGCCACCCGACAGAATGGCAACCTCACCCCGCTCCATAGCCTCGATAGCGTGCCACTTGCTGTAATACTCACCGATAGGATACATATTCAGCGCCGTGAACACACGCGCCTTCTGCCCAACGGCCGAAAGCGCCGAACTCAGGGCAAGCGAATTGATCACCGTCGCGAGCATACCCATCTGGTCACCCTTCACACGGTCGAAACCCTTCGCAGCCCCCTGCATCCCGCGGAAAATATTTCCCCCGCCGATAACGATAGCAATCTGCACACCGCTTTCGGCAGCCTCCTTTATCTGGGCGGCATATTCACCGAGCCTCACAGGGTCGATGCCGTAATGCTGGCCACCCATCAGCGACTCGCCGCTGAGTTTCAGAAGCACTCTCTTATATTTCGTTCTCATATCAGTCGTTTATCACAAATTTTAATTTCACAAAAATAATAACAATTTCCCGCTATTCAAAATCTACCCGCCTTTTTCCGCTCCACCCACACATCCACCAAGGCCCGAACGCAAAAAGCGCCGTGCCAAAACTTGCATTTTGACTCAGCGCTTTTTCCCGATAGCGGAGAACAACCAATGGTCAGTCAAGACATTTCACGGCTCTTACACTCCCGTCAGAGAGCCGCTCCACGCGGATTCCGGGGCCATCGCCCGCGACAATGCGCCTTCCCGAGAAATCAAACATCTCGCTACTTTCAACCGAAGCGTCTGAATCCACCGTCACCGATGCCACTCCCGACTGGTCAGCCACATGGGCCTTGGCGGCATTCACCACCCGCCCATTCTTATCGAGCAGCAAAACCACAGCCTCGAGCTTAGTCTTATCCTGAATCAGCGATTCACCGGCAGTCAGGGCAAATGAGCTCACAGCCTCGCTGCCGTCAAACGAATAGCCCACCGACACAGGCGTGTTGGCCGCAATCTCGGCAGGCAACAGCCCTGCAACACCACCGTTATGTTTCCCTATCAGCACCACGTCGTTAAACTTCATCCCCTCGATTTTCCGATCAAGCTCACCGAGAGGCGCAAGAATCGGGCCGAGCTGATCGGCCGGCAGCCCTGCGCTTGAATTATACTGAACCCAGAGGTCGCCCTCACCATGAAGGCCATTGCCCAGAAGGATAAACGCCACCTTGTAGTCATCCCCTTTCTGATCATCAACAAAGGCGATGCTCGCCTTAACGTCAATCCTTTGGCTGCTCTCGTCGGCCCAGTACGCCTCGGCATAGATAGCCGCAGCAGCCGGAGCCGCCACACACTCCTCAACCATCGGTCTGATGGCGAAATGCTGGCTCTGACTTCTGTCGGCGCCATAATACGGATCAATCACATCGCCGCGGTTAAGCACTGCCGACGGAAAATATTCCACGTCAAACGGAAAATCCCACTCACCCGTCATCGGGTCGTTGCCCCCGTGATAGGCTATGCCGATAAAGCTCTCGCCATAAATTTTCGACAATGCCTCAAACGCCATGAACCCGCGGGGGCAAGCCGAGCACCATGTGCCCGTGGCCTCCTCGATTACAGCCCTGCGCACAGGCACCAGGGTGCGGCACTCCAACGGGAGCACA
>CAMWTV010000130.1 GCA_947177215.1 uncultured Muribaculaceae bacterium | reverse complement strand
GAACTGTCGGCACCGCGTTCGCCGTCAAGTCCGAAAGCTATCATGGCGCGTAGAGTGTGTCTCACCTTCTCATCGACCATATCCATGGTCACATGGCCTGTGGTGAGATAATATGACATCTCTTTCGGATTCATCCTTTCCGGCCCTGCCATCTCGAGGTCGAGGCCGCTCATGGCAGCCGGAATACAGTGGTGGGTCGATCCCCAGTCTGACATCACCAGCCCTTTGAAACCCCATCGGTCGCGCAACACATCTTTCAGCAGATAAGGATTCTCGGTGGTATATACACCGTTGACAAGATTGTAGCTTGTCATGAGGGCACCTACCTCACCATCCTTGACTGCGGCCTTGAATGCAGGCATGTAGATTTCGTGCATGGTGCGCTCGTCCATGTCGTTGCTTATGTTGTGGCGGTCGTAGTCTGAATTATTTCCGAGAAAATGCTTGATCGTGGCCATTACACCCTTGTTCTGCACCCCCTTGATATATCCCGTTGCTATGCGCCCTGCAAGATAGGGGTCTTCTCCCATATATTCGAAATTGCGTCCGCACATGGGTGCGCGATATATATTCACCGCCGGGCCGAGCAGAATATCTACGTCGCGGGCACGGCAGTCCTCGCCGAGAGCTTCTCCATAACGTAGCGCCAGATCCTCGTTCCATGTGGCTGCAAGCATCACTGTGGCCGGATATGCCGTTGATTTTCCGTGTGTGCCAAGGCCCTGGGGGCCGTCGCTCATTCTCATGCGGGGAATACCGAGGCGCTCTGTTTCGTGGGTGTACATCCAGTCAACTCCGCCAATCATCAGCAGTTTCTCTTCTGCGGTCATCAGTTTCAGCAGGCTGTCGGCTTTCTGCTCTACTTCAGGTGTGTAACATTGCTGGGCGCACACAGGCATTGCGGCTGCTGCCATAATTCCCAGCGAGGCGGCCTTGCGGGCTATCGCCGATAGTTTGGTCATGGTCATCTGATAATAATTTTGGTTATGAGTAAATGGAAGAAGGGCGCCGTAAACCGGACGCCCTTCTCATAGGTCGTTATTATAAAGTGCCGATTTTGAGGCAGATTATTTCTTTTTGCGGTCGCCATAGCGGCTGAGGAACTTGTCGACGCGGCCTGCGGTGTCAACGAGCTTCTGCTTGCCGGTGAAGAAGGGGTGCGATGAGCTGGTGATTTCAAGCTTTACCAGAGGATAGGTAACACCGTCAATCTCAATTGTCTCTTTAGCGGCAACAGTCGAGCGGGTTATGAAGATTTCCTCATTCGACATATCTTTGAAAACAACTTCGCGATAGTTGGAAGGATGGATGTCTTTTTTCATTTTATCTGTAAGTTTTTTGTTTCAACAACGGAGTTTATGTTCATCGCTGGTAGGGCGACGTCTGTAATGTCCTGCAAATTTACGAATTTTCCTTAAAATGGCAAATGTTTTCCGCTATCTTTTTGCCGGCAAAGCATATATTTTCTTCAAAAACAGCTCTTATGCTACCCGATCTTGCTCTGATTAACCGTTATCCCCCGTCCATTTAACAATTATTTGTTTAGGGTGAAAGGATGTTTGGTGGAATTTTACTAACTTTGTGGCTTGAAATCAAGTTTCCATAACGGAAGTTTTTCAATCACGACATATGCGTAGCAGACTATTCGGCCGGTTGCTCGCCATAACGGCCTCTTTGATAATGCTCTCCTCATGCGGAGAATATCAGAAAGCCCTGAAGAGTCCCGACCCCAACTATAAATTTGATTTTGCCAAGCGTGCTTTCGAGCAGAAACGCTATGTGCAGGCATATACATTGCTGAAAGACAACGTGGTTACACAGCTGAAAGGCTCTGATAAGGCCGAGGAGGCTATGTATCTGCTGGCTTTGAGCTATTATGAGAACAAGGAATATCCCGATGCTGCCGCTTACTTCAAAGCTTATTACCAGCGTTATCCAAAAGGAAAATATGCCGAGCTTGCCCGCTACTATGCCGGCTATGCCTACTACCTCGACTCGCCCGAAGCGCAGCTCGACCAGTCTGAGACCATAAAGGCAATTGAAGAGCTTCAGGCGTTTCTCGACTATTTTCCACGTTCCGACAAAGTTACGCTTGCCCAGAACGCCATCTTCGAGCTGCAAGACAAGCTGACCCTGAAAGAGCTTCAGAACGCACAGCTCTATTACAACCTCGGCACTTATATGGGAAACAACTACGAAAGCGCGATAATCACAGCCCGAAACGCCATCAAGGAATATCCCTATTCAAAATATAAGGAAGAACTTGAGATGCTTGTGCTGAAAGCCCGTTATCAGGAGGCCAACCTTTCTGTCGACGAGCGTAAGGCCGAACGCTTCCGTGATGTTATCGATGAATATTACAGTTTCATCAACAACTATCCCGACAGTCCGCGCCGTTCCGAGGCCGACAATATCCTTAAAATCGCCCGGCGATATGCCGGCGAATGAACACTTGCCAATAAAATAACGACATATAAAGACTCAATTTATTATGGACTACAAAAAGACTAATGCCCCGCTGAACACCGTCACACGCGATATGATGGATCTCTGCAAAGACACAGGCAACGTCTACGAAACCGTGAGCATCATCGCCAAAAGGGCAAACCAGATTGCCGGAGAGATGAAACACGATCTCGACAAGAAGCTTCAGGAATTTGCCTCGCTCAACGATAACCTCGAGGAAATTTCTGAAAACCGCGAGCAGATTGAGATTTCACGCTACTACGAAAAGCTTCCGAAACCCACTCTCATCGCCGCTCAGGAGTATGTGGAAGGTAAAATCCATTTCCGCAATCCTGCAAAAGACAAACTCGGTCTCGACGACTAAGCCGAAGCTTCGAATAGGATATAGTTCAGTCCGTTGCTTGCCATAAGGCATTGCAACGGACTGTTTTTTAATTCCCGAGCTGAAACCGGCATTAAGGGAATGTCAGATCAGTTCATGTCTCCATTGCAGAAATCTTGGCATAAAACAAGGCCTTGTGTCGTTTTAACCTGACACAAGGCCTTGTTTTATGTGTGTGTGAAATCGGCTTGATAAGCCCGACTCACGAATCGTAACCCCCCCCTTCCGGGCCGGCATGACTCACTTAAGTGTGAATCATAATTTGTATCGTTGTGATTATTTCAGCGCTCGATGGTCTGTTTGCGGTCGGGGCCTACTGAAACTATGGCGATCGGGGTAGAGAGTTCTTTTTCAAGGAATGCGATATAATCGTTGAATTCCTTGGGGAACTGCGATTCAGAGGTCATTTCCGACATTGGTGTCTGCCATCCCGGAAGCTCCACATACACAGGCTCTACACGGTCGGCGTCGATCGAGTAGGGGAAGCGGTCGGTTTCCTTGCCGTCGACTTTATAAGCCACGCAGGCCTTGATGGTGGGGAAGTCGTCAAGCACATCGCTTTTCATCATTATCAGCTTGGTCACGCCGTTTACCATAATTGCATAGCGAAGAGCAATAAGGTCGATCCATCCGCAACGGCGCTCGCGTCCGGTCACCGCGCCATATTCGTGGCCGAGATCACGTATTTTCTTGCCTGTTTCATCAAACAGTTCGGTCGGGAACGGGCCGCTTCCCACGCGTGTGCAGTAGGCTTTGAAAATGCCGAACACATCGCCGATTTTGTTGGGAGCTATTCCCAGACCTGTGCACGCTCCGGCACACACTGTGTTCGATGATGTCACAAAGGGATATGAGCCGAAATCAACATCGAGCATAGTGCCCTGAGCGCCTTCGCAAAGCACACTTTTGCCTTCGGCCAGCGCATCGTTCACGGCAAATTCCCCGTCGATTATGTCATACTCTTTCAGATATTCCACGGCTTTCATCCATCGCTCTTCAAGCTTGGCCAGTTCCTCTTCGTCGGGCTTGGCTCCGAGCGCTTCAAGGCGCGCTATGTGGCGGTTGCGGGCTTCGGTATATTTCTCTCCGAAATTCTCGAAAATGTCGCCCAGACGCACTCCGTTGCGTGAGGTCTTGTCGGTATATGTCGGGCCTATCCCTTTGCCGGTAGTGCCGATTTTCGCATCTCCTTTGGCGCGCTCGTTGGCTGCGTCGAGAAGTCGGTGTGTCGGAAGGATAAGATGCGCTTTCTTTGAAAGTTTCAGCGAGCGTTTCAAATCAATGCCTCCTTGGCATAGTGCCTCGGCCTCGTCCATGAACAACACCGGATCGAGCACAACGCCGTTGCCTATAAGATTCATCTTATCGTTCTGGAATACTCCCGACGGAATGGAGCGGAGCACATATTTCTTGCCATCGAATTCAAGGGTGTGGCCGGCGTTGGGGCCTCCCTGAAACCGGGCTACGACATCATAGCGCGGTGTGAGCACGTCAACAACTTTTCCTTTTCCTTCGTCGCCCCATTGCAGGCCGAGCAATACATCAACTTTCATGTCTGTGATTTGATTTATTGGTGGAGTGGGTGCCTCGGGCCGCAGCCGTCTGATTCCCACAAGTCTGTTTCGTTAGCGGTTTATGGTTTGGTTTTCTTTTTCTTTGTTTTCGCAACGGCCTGCTCCTTTTCTTTCTCTTTTTTCAGCTTTTTCTGGCAACGTGAGCAGATGCCGTAAACGTAAAGCGAGAAAAACTCGGTTTTGAAAGTAGGGTAGCGTAGGTTGCCTATCATTGAGATCACTTCCTGGTCTCTGACCGCACGCACGCGGCCACAATGGTTGCACACCAGATGGTGATGGCTCTCGTTGATTCCCTGGGGGACACGTTCATATTGTGCAGGCTGGTTGCCGAACTGATGCCGGCGCACCAGCCCCGCCTCTACAAAGAGCTGGATGGTGGCATAGACTGTCGACAGGCTCACATGATAACCCTCCGCTTCAAGGTTTTTGTGAAGGTCATCGACATAGAAATGCTCATCCGTAGAGAAGATCTTCTCCAGGATGGCATAACGCTCCGGGGTGCGTCTCATTTTCTTTGCCTTCAGATAGGCTGTGAGCGCTACCCTTGCGGGTGAGTGTAGCTTATCGTCTTTCATAGCCATTCCGCCTACAAAGATACTCATTTAACTCAATCCACACAAGTAAATGGTTGAGAACTGTCGGTGTTGTGGTCAGTAACGGTATAAAAAAGAGAAGCGGGAATGTCAGGCCTTTAAAGCCGTATTTGACATTCCCGCTATGGTTATATTCCGGTTTGATGGGTCAGAATCAGATCACACCCTGCTCCATCATGGCGTTTGCAACCTTCATGAATCCGGCGATATTGGCGCCCTTCATGTAGTTCAGATAGCCGTCAGGCTCTACGCCGTAGGCCACACACTGCTCATGAATCGAAGCCATGATCTGGTGAAGCTTGGCGTCAACCTCTTCGGCGCTCCACTGCAGATGTTCGGCATCCTGTGTCATCTCCAGACCTGAGCATGCCACACCTCCGGCGTTCACGGCCTTACCGGGTGCATAGTTTATTTTGTTCTCTATGAAGCAGTCGATGGCTTCGGGGGTGCATCCCATGTTCGACACCTCGGCCACAAGCTTGACGCCGTTGGCAACCATCTGACGGGCATCCTCGCCGCTCACCTCGTTCTGGGTGGCGCATGGAAGAGCGATGTCTACTTTCTGTTCCCAGGGCTTGCGGCCTGCATAGAAGGTCGAGCCGGGGAATTTCTTCGCATAGGGAGCCACGATGTCGTCGCCCGATGCACGGAGTTCGAGCATGTAGTCGATCTTTTCGCCGCTGACACCTTCGGGATCATAGATATAGCCGTCCGGGCCTGAGATTGTAACAACTTTGGCGCCAAGTTCGTTGGCTTTTATGGCTGCGCCCCAAGCCACGTTTCCGAAGCCTGAGATGGCAACGGTTTTTCCCTTTATGCTGTCGTTGATGCGGGCAAGCATGTTCTCTACAAAATAGAGTGCGCCGAAACCGGTGGCTTCCGGACGCAGACGCGATCCGCCGAAGTCAAAGCCTTTGCCGGTGAATGTGCCGGTGTGTTCGTCAACCAGTTTCTTATACATGCCATACATGTAGCCTACCTCACGGCCTCCAACGCCTATATCTCCTGCGGGAACATCGCGGTCGGGGCCGAGATTCTTCCACAGTCCGAGAATGAATGCCTGGCAGAAACGCATGATTTCACGGTCGCTCTTTCCGCGCGGCGAGAAATCGCTGCCACCTTTGGCACCGCCCATCGGCAGAGTTGTGAGCGCGTTTTTGAATGTCTGCTCGAATCCGAGGAATTTCAGAATCGACAGGTTGACTGACGCGTGGAAACGGATACCTCCCTTGTACGGGCCGATGGCGTTGTTGAACTGCACGCGATAGCCGATATTGTTTTGCACCTCACCTTTGTCGTCGATCCATGTCACACGGAAAGTAACGATGCGGTCAGGCTCGACCATACGTTCGATGATGCGGTTTCTCTCAAATTCGGGATGCTGGTTATAAACGTCTCCCAAAGAAAGCAATACTTCGCGAACTGCCTGCAAGTATTCTTTCTCACCCGGATGCTTGGCCTCCAGGGCGCTCATGATATTATTTACATCCATAGCTTTAAATTTGTATGAATTAGGTTGCTGTTTTGGAGCCATCATTATGATGACCTTGCAAATATAGCGTAATATTCTTGATAAAAACCAAATTTTGCAGATTATTTTTTATGTCGTAAATCATGCTCTTTGAGCAGCGTTTTTCA